>JACMPN010000271.1 GCA_014377495.1 Candidatus Sericytochromatia bacterium | reverse complement strand
GGCCGACCGTGGTGTCGCCCTGATCCAGGAAACGGAACAGGCCCTGAGCGAGATCGTCAGCGCCGTCGAGCACACGGATCAGGACGTGCGGGCCATTTCCGCCGCCGTCACGGGGCTCCTCGACGGGCTGAACGCCATCGCCAGCCGGATGGACTCCATCTCGGCCGTCGCCGAAGAGTCTGCCGCCGGTGCCCAGGAGACCTCCGCCGCCGCCCAGGAGCAGCGTGGGCTCATCGCCCAGGTCTCGGATGGGGCGGTGGACCTGGCCAGCATGGCCCATGATCTGCACGACTTGGTCGATCTGCTGGGCACCGGATCGGCCGAGGAGGCCCGGGTCCCGGCCCTGCGCCCTTGAGCGGCAAGGCCCCGTCCCCACACGACCAGCCGGTACCTGGACCTGAACGCCGCCAGCGGCGATGCTGCCGGCCATTTGGCCCCCCGGCACGAATTCAGAAGCGGTTTTTGCTAGAGTCATTGGTGTTAACTACGGATGGCACACAGCAGCATGCGGTGACCGGTCACTGCCTGATCGCAGAAGGAATCCCATGGCGCTGATTGGTCGGGCACCGGCCCATTTCAACACGCTGGAAGCCCTGAAGTTCGAGTTCGTCGGCTCCATTTCACTGGCCTTTTCCGTCCTGTTGGGGATCGGTTGCATCCCCCTGACGATGGCCGGCCAGTGGGAGCCCCTGCTCATTTTGGCCGGCGTGATCAGCAGCTATGTGCTGAATCGCCGGGGCCGCCTGCGCGCCGCCTCGGTGATGCTCGTCGCCGGCCCCATGCTGACCTTGTGGTGGACCTCGGCGACGGCCGAGATGTCCACGATGAAGTTCATCTGCCTGATCCTGCTGTCGGCGGGATTCCTCTTCGGCCCCCGGGTGGCCCTGGTCCTGGGGGCGGTCAACATCGCCTTCGCCGTCGCCCTGGCCCAGTGGCGTCCGGGCCTGTCGGTGATCCCGGCCAAAACCCTGGATCCGCTGCACGACACAGCGATGATCAGTTTCATCATATTCTTTGCCGGGGTGGGCTTTTTTGCCTGGTTCTTCGGCCGGATCAGCCACGATCTCGGCACGGATCTGCTGGCCAAGCAGCGTTCACTGGCCAAGGCCGAAGCGACGTTGCACCAGTTGCTCAGCCAGGCCCAGCAATCCGCTATCCAGGTCGCAGAGACGGCGGCCGAGATGTCCGCCACAGCGGATATGGCGGCGGAGTCGACGCGCCAGGTCAGCGATACCGTCGAGCAGCTCGCCCAGGGGGCTTCCGAGCAGGCGATGCAGGTCAGCGAAGGGGCCGACCGGACGATGCGCATGCGGGACGACGCCAACCGGGTCTCAATCAGCGCCGACAAGGCCAGCACGGCCTCCGGTCAGGCCCTGTCCGCCGTCGTGACGGGCCACACGGCGCTACAGGCGGTGATGACCACCCTGCGCACCCTGCACGGCAACGTCACCAAATCGGCGGAGACCGTCCACCGGCTGGGCAACCTGGGCGACCGCATCGGCTCCATCGTGGAGATGATCAAGGGTATCGCCTCCCAGACCAACCTGC
>JACMPN010000270.1 GCA_014377495.1 Candidatus Sericytochromatia bacterium | reverse complement strand
GGCGTGCCGATGGTGCGACACTGAGCTGGTGCTGGTTTCAAACCGGCGCCAGAGCCGGGTCTGCGGCTTGAATTCTGCGCCCGGCCAGGGTGCAGGCGCGCGAAATGGGGCGATTCGGGCTAAAATAGGTCGGATGTTTTTAGAGTGTCTGACGTGAGTTGCTCTAACCTCCCCTGCCCCCACGTGCCCCCCACGGAAGAGAGGTCGCTTTGACTGCTAGCTCCACTTATAGCCTGACGACGATGGATCGCCCGACCAACCCGCATCGGCCGACCAGCAAGGATCAGCTCGTCAAGGAGCGCTTCTGCGCCTGGCTGGTGACTCTGGACCCCTCGACCGAGTTGGGGCCGTTGGTCGCCCGCTGGCTGTTTGCCGGCTTCGACCATCTGCTCGACGGCAGCCAGAGCTGGGACGAGTTCACCACCCGCAAGCCCCGCGGCCCCATGGCCGGTGCCTATTGGGTGCAGGTGCTTACCGGTGAGCCCAAGATCGATGACGAGCTGTTGGCCAACTTCGACGAGGACTTCGCCGAAGAGGGTGCCGACTATGCGGTACTGGTCTCGGCCACCGAGTTCACCGAAGCGGCGGGCGCTCTTTACGACGCCGACAGCCGGGTCCTCCTGTTCGGGCCCGAGTACTTCCTGCGCAAGTTCGCCGGGCTGATTTACCACTCGGACAGCTGGGTGCTGATGCTGGCCCGGGCGATTCAGGACATGGCCCGGCCGGAGCAGTTCAGCAGCCTCACCGAGGCCCAGCCGATCGGACCCCAGCAGCAGCAGCCGCAACCCCGTGGCCCCCGTGGCTCTAGCAACGGCAATGGTGGTGGTTACAGAGGCGGTGGCCAGGGTGGCCAGGGCGGCCAGGGCGGTCAGCGGGAGCCGAGCGGTCCCCGCGGCGGCGATCAGGGCCCCCGGGATCAGGGCGGGCCTGCCGGCCCCGGTGGTCCCGGCGGCAACCGGCGGCGCTTCGTCCCCAAAAAGGGACGCCAACCCGCTGGCAACTAGAAAACCGGTTTCTGCGGCCTCTCGCCTCTCCCGAAACGGGGAGGTGAGGGGCCATCAATGTCTTATCGCAGCCTTCAGGTACCGACCGTGACACTTGGCTCCACCCACCCGTTTCCCGCTAGCGGCATGGCGGCTTTGGCGGCTTCGGCCCGTTTCGACCCGGACGGCCTGCTGCAGTGCCCGACACCGGCGGGTTGGCTGCCGGTCGCCCTGGCGGATCTGGACAGCCTGCTCGTCGATCACGCCGCTTGCGAGCAAAAGGCGGCAGCTGCCGCCCTGGCCATGCTGGGCAAGGTCCCCGGAGACCGGGTCTTTGTGGAGACGCTGAGCCACCTGGCCCAGGAGGAGATGCGGCATTTCGACCTGGTCTACCGGCTGGTTCTCGCCCGGGGCGGCAAGCTGCGGTCCATGCTGCCTGACCCTTACGTGCGGGATCTGGTGGCCATCGCCCGCAAGGGCCGGGAGGACGGCATCACGGACCGGTTGCTGGTTGCGGCGATGATCGAGGCCCGCAGCCATGAACGGTTCACGCTGCTGGCCGGTGGCCTGACCGATCCGGTGGTGCGTGAGCTGTATGAAGCGCTGATCCCGCCGGAAGCGGGTCATGCCGCCCTGTTCGTCGGGCTGGCGGAGCGGTTTTCCAACAAGGCAGCCGTCAGGATCCGGCTGGCTCAGGTGGCCGCTCATGAGGCGCAGCTGGTGCTCGCCCAACCCCCTGAGCCCCGCATTCATGGCTGAACGGACCCTTGTATACGGGGCCATGTCTGGCCACGGGGCCCTTGTCTTGCTATTATTGTGAACATAAATGGGGGACATCCCCTGCCGGAAGGTATGACCTTCGCCCCGGTTCCGGTGCGGACGTCCCTGACCGCTAGAGCTGTCTAGAGCTGTTCAAAGGATTTGCATGCCACGTAGCGCACCCGGATGCGGCCCGAGCCGCTCGTTGTGCTTGTCACGGTGTTTGTCTGACAAACACCGTCAGTGGCCTGTCCCGTCCGTTCGTCCCGCACTGCCCGGTCCCGCCGTTCGCCATGGGCGTCGGCCGATTGCCGGTTTTTGCGGCGGCGCCCGGCCCCGAACCGCTCCGCTGGTCGGATCCCCCACTGTCGCATCGCTGTCGCGTGGCTTGAGCGTCCCGGAACGAGACGCTGGACCCACTGCCGGCACCACCCACTGAAATTCGGAGGAGTTTATGTCCGACGTCAAAACCACCACGACCGGTGCTGCGCCCCAGGCCGGCACCGATCGGCGCAACCAGTTGCTCCAGCGCATCCAGCAACTGAGCCAGACCAGCCAGGCTAACGCCTACGCCACGGTCGCCCAGATGCTGCTCGGCGAAGTCGACCCGGTCCGCCTGGTCAGTGCCCTGCTCAGCCAGGTCGCCGCCCAACAGTCCAGCACCCCCATCGCCGCCCATGGCTCCAGCGGTTCCAACGGCGGGAACCGCCGCCCCCGGGATATTGCCAGAATGGCCTGAAAAGGGCCGTGTGGTGGGCACATGACGGCTGCACACGGCGCGCAACCGGCTCAATGTCCCTGAGGACGTGATCGCTGAATCCGCCCCCAATGCGACCAGCCCTGCACCCACCGCACAACCCTGTTTGACCTTCCCCCTGTTCAACTTGGTTCCGCTGCGACCGCCGACATGTTTTGTTGGCGGTCTCTTTGTGTTTTGGGACTGGGCAAATGGCGTGGTGACTGGGCTTGCGGGGCTCCGGGTGAGAAGCCTGATAAGATGGGAAATGGAGCAGACAGGCCGGCTCGAACGGCCGACGGTCATGCCGATGGAGGTGGCGACCATTCCCAAGGTTCATGGACACCTGCAAGGTCTCAAGGCCAGTCACATTCACCGCCTGGAACTCCTCTACCGGCGTCGTGTCCCGGACGGCCAGATGATGACCGTCGAGCTGGCCGACACGCTCAGCGCCGTGTCCCTGGAGATCCAGCGTGAGGTCGCCGTCATCGTCAATCGCCGGGGGCAGATCCTCACGGTCTCCGTCGGTGATGCCGATGGCCTGTCCGTACCCCGTACCGACGTGGGCTACCGGGAGTCGCTCGCCCGCCTGAACGGCCTGCGCTGCATCCACACCCATCCCCGGGGCGGCGGTCTCTCCCGGGCCGACCTGATCACGCTGGCCAAGAACCGGTTCGATTTCCTGGCCGCCATTGAGGTGGAGGACGGTCGGGCCGGCAACGTCTACCTCGCCCACCTGATCCCTCCCGTCCCCAACGCCCCCTCCTGGCGGGTCCATGATCCGCTGCCCGTGCGTCAGTGGCTGCAGACGAACTTCGATGAGTTCCTCGCCGACGTGGAAGGGCCCCTTGCCCGCAGCGCCGGGACCATGGTCAGCAACACCAAAGCCGAACGAGCCTTCATCGTCGGTCTGGTCACGGCTGATGGCACGCTGGCGGAGGCGGAGGATTCCCTCAAGGAACTGGCCCTGCTGGCCGACACTGCGGGGGCAACCATCGTCGGCGACGTGCTGCAGCGGCGTGAAAAGCCGGATGCCAGCACCCTGATCGGCAGCGGCAAGGCGCTGGAACTGGCCTTGGCCGTACAGGAAAAGCAGGCCAACCTGGTGGTCTTCGACGGGGAACTGAGCCCGATCCAGGCCAGACAGCTGGAATCGATCCTGGATGTCCGGGTCCTCGACCGCACCCAGCTGATTTTGGATATCTTTGCCCAACGGGCCCAATCCAAAGAGGGCAAACTGCAGGTCGAGCTGGCCCAGTTGCATTACCTGCTGCCCCGTCTGGTGGGCCGCACCAAGGGCTTCAGCCGGCTCGGCGGTGGCATCGGGACCCGGGGGCCTGGCGAAACGAAGCTGGAAGTGGATCGCCGCCGCATCCGCACCCGGATCTCCCAGTTGGAGCGCGAAGTCGCCCAATTGCAGGTACACCGCCGGCACCAGCGGCGCAGCCGGGCCAAAAGCGGCATCGCCGTGGCCGCCCTGATCGGTTACACCAACGCCGGCAAGTCCAGTCTGCTCAACGCCCTGACCAAGGCCAACGCACTGGCCGAAAACAAGCTCTTTGCGACCCTCGATCCCCGGACCCGCCGGCTCACCCTGGCCAACGGCCGGACCGTGCTGATCACCGATACGGTCGGCTTCATCCGCAAGCTGCCCACAGAGCTGGTGGCCGCCTTTCGGGCCACGCTGGAAGAAGTCACCGAGTCCGACGTGCTGCTGCATGTCGCCGATGCCAGTGATCCGGCCGCCGAAGAACACGTGGCGGCCGTGGAGGATATCGTCTTTGAGCTGGATGCCTATCGGAAGCCCGTCGTGACTGTCCTGAACAAGGCAGATCTGGCCTCGCCCCTGACTCTGGCCAAGCTGCGCAACCTGTCCGAGCGTTCGATCGCCGTTTCGGCCGTGACGGGCAAGGGGCTCGACGAAATGGTCGGGTTGTTGCGCCGTGTCGTCGACGAGGTCCGCCCGGGCTGGACGGCGGGCTATGCGGTTCCTTGCTTCTGACACAGCGTGGACACCGGCCGGATGTCGGCCGTCAGTCCCACCGGCCCAAACCCTTTGGAAACGGCCCATGACCTGGCATGCTGTGCTACAAGTAACCACTCGCTTTGATCGCCCAACATCCCAGTGGAGGAACCGTGTCTCGTCATTTCGAACAACTGAAGCGGGCCGAAGCGGCTGCCGCCGGGTGGCTACAACAGCGTCAGGGTATTGAGTTGGTCTGCCAGCAGCGGGTGCTGGACGCTTTCGTCACCGAAAAGGTCGGCGAAGAGCACCTGCACGGCACGACGGGATACGGCCACGACGACCTTGGCCGTCAATGCCTGGAGCGGGTTTTCGCCCGGGTCTTCGAGGCCGAAGCGGCCTTGGTGCGGCCCCACTTTGCCTCCGGCACCCACGCCCTGGCCACAGCCCTGTTCGGTGTGTTGCGTCCCGGTGACGAACTGCTGTCCGTCGTCGGTGCGCCTTACGACACGATGGAAGAGGTCATCGGCACCCGTGAAGAGGGACAGGGCTCCCTGATCGAGTGGGGCGTCACCTATCGGGAATTGCCCCTGCAGCAAGACGGGACGATGGACTGGGACGGCCTGGCCACCTGTGTGCGTCCCGAGACCCGCATGGTCCTCATCCAGCGCTCCCGCGGGTATGCCTGGCGACCGAGCCTGACGATCGCCGACATCCGTCGCACCATCCAGATCCTCAAGGCCCAAAAGCCGGACTTGATCTGCTTCGTCGACAACTGCTACGGCGAGTTCACCGAGGACCAGGAACCCATCGCCGCTGGCGCCGACCTCGTCGCCGGCTCGCTGATCAAAAATCCCGGTGGCGGCATCACCCCGTGCGGCGGCTACGTCGTGGGTCGGGAAGATTTGGTCAACCAGGCCGCCTGCCGGTTATATGCACCGGGTATCGGCCGTGACGGCGGCGCCACGCTGGACTTTAACCGGATCGCTTTTCAGGGCCTGTTCATGGCCCCGCACACGGTGTCGCAGGCCTTGCAGGGGGCTATCCTGGCCTCGCAACTGTTTTCGGACCTCGGGTTCGCCACCTCGCCTGGTCCTGGCGATACGCGCAGCGACATCATTCAGGCCATCCGCTTCGGTTCGGCCGACCGGCTGGTGGCGTTCTGCCGGGGCGTCCAGAAAGCCTCTCCCATCGGCGCCTACGTCACGCCCATTCCCTGGCAGCTGCCGGGCTATGGCGACGAGGTCGTTATGGCGGGTGGGACGTTCATCGAGGGTTCCACGATCGAACTGAGTGCCGACGGCCCGCTGCGGGAGCCCTTCGTCGGCTACTGGCAGGGCGGGCTCAGCTATGCCCATTGCCGGCTGGGACTGTTGTCCGCATTGGCCGAGTTGGAAGAGGTCTCCACCGCATGTCGGTAGCCCAGCCCCGCATCCGCACGAATGTCATCTGCCCCAAAGGCGACGAGATGCTGCTGGTCCGTCATCGCAAGGGCGAAAAGACGTATTGGCTGCTACCAGGTGGCGGTGTCGATTTTGGCGAATCATTTTCGGTCTGCGCCGAACGGGAGCTGCTGGAAGAGACGGGGCTGATCGTCGAAGTCGAGCGGCCGATCTGGATCAGTGAGGCCATCGACCCCGAAGGGTCACGCCACATCGTCAACGTGTATCTGCTGGCCCGAATCGTGGGTGGCGAGATCAAGCAGGGGCTGGATGACGTCATCGCCGAGGTGGCCTTCAAGCCCATCGCCGACCTGCTGAATCTGACACTTTACCCACCGGTCGCCCAACAGCTGCGTGACTTGCATGCGAGCGATTACAAGACCCCATTTACCTATCTGGGTGAAATGTGGGCCTAGGCACAGGCTCGCTGTAGCCGTGCGTGCCATCGTGGTCGTTGGGTAACTCGCCGTTGATCGATGCTGGCCAAGGCCAGGGTCGCTGACCGCAGGCGCCACGCAGCGCCGGACTTGCATGCCGGTCAACAGTCAGGAGTCGGTGGAGACCATGGCACGCACCGAACTGTTCGTGCACTCGCTGCACCGACCGATTCGCCGGGCCGAAGCAGGCGCCAAGACCGGCAACCTGCAGTTTCACTATGCCGTCTCCCAGATTTTGCTCAAAGGGAGCCTGGCTCTCGAAGCCCAATTGCAGGAAGTGCTGCGCTTGATCGGTGGACAGTTCCAGTTGAACGAGGCGACCCTCCACCTGCTGGACCGTGAGCACGGCAAAGAGCGGGAGGTCTTCACCTGGCGCCTGCCCGCATCGCCGGGAGCGAAAATGCCGCCGCAGCCCTGCCGGGCCGATATCTCCCTGACCGGCTCCCATGGTCAGGTCGGCGTCCTCCACGTCCAGCGGGACCTGCCCCTGACCCGTCCGGAAGAAGCCACCCTGCAGGTCCTGGCCCGCCAACTCACGGGGCACATTTTCCAACAGGAGCACATCCGCTTCACGGAGCATCTGGCCCTCACGGACGGCCTGACGAACGTCGCCAACCACCGGGCTATGCAGGCGTTTCTGGCTGCCGTGCTGCCCGTGGCCAAAGGACCCGTCTCGGTGCTCATGGTCGACATCGACCATTTCAAACAAATCAACGACCAACACGGCCATCCGCTGGGTGACCGGATCCTGGCCCACGTGGCCGAGCTGTTGCAGGAAGGCATGCGGCAGGGGGATCTCGTCGCCCGCTATGGCGGCGAGGAATTCGCCCTGATCCTCGTCAACACGCCGGCGGAAGGGGCCATGGTCGTCGCCGAACGACTGCGTGAGCGCATCGCTGGTCAGCCGTACGTCAAAGGGGACACGCTGCTGGGGGTCACCGTCAGTGTCGGCGTGGCGACGCGGGAGACGGCCGCCGGCCTCGACGGGATCGGCCTGATCCGCCAGGCCGACGAAGCCTTGTACGGGGCCAAGCACCGCGGCCGTAACTGCACGGTGGCTTACCACCCCGCCTTGTCCAAAGCGGATGCCGCAGCAGTGACACCGCTGCAGACCGGGGCGAGCTGGCTCACGGCCAGTGCGGACATGGTGCTGGCGACGTGGGCGGCCCTGGCCCACCAGCGGGACTGGCCGCTGCCGGTCGACGCCCTGATCTCCGAGATCCTGCCTTCCGTCCTCTCAGGCCTGATCGAGCGCCTGCGGGCCGGGACCGACGACGGTGGCGTCACGGACGATGAAGCGGCCTTGGTGAGTCTGGCTCAGGCCCTGCTGGCAGCACAGGTCGATCCGGGGTTGTCCACCCTGCAGGGGGCGCTTGCCTTGCGGTTACTGGATGAAACCCTGAACGGCCTCATTGATGGTGTCGCCCTGTCCCCGATCGGGACCGCCACGTTGCGCCAACGCCTGCGTGGTCTGCTGCACGGGATCGAGACCCAGGTCCTGTTACAGGCGCTCAGTCACTGAGGGGTTCGACGATTTCTTGGCTGGGGGCGAACCGGCCAAGGGCCGGCATGGGCGCTTGTGCGGCCGGGATCTTCATCGCCGTGATCAACGGGATGGCCGCCAGGGTGATGATCCCGCTGAGGGTGAAGATCGCCTGCGGGCGGATCGCCGCACCCCAGGCGGCGGCGAGCGGTCCCAATGCGGCCCCGACGGGCTCGACGGCCGCCAGCCAGCCCAACATGCTCAACCGTTCCCGCATGGTCCGGTGCCGCCCCGCGGCGGCCAGCATCAGCGTGATCAGGGCCGTCATCACCCCGGACCAGGCGATCGCCCAGGCCATCAGGACAACCTTGTCCGCCGTGTGAGCCATCAGCCAGGTCAGGCCCATGGCCAGCACACAGCCGATGACCAGCGTCGTCCGGATCGGCAGCAGGTCGGCGATGAGGTTGGCACAGAGGCTGGTGATCAGGCCGCTCAGCGCCATCGCTCCCAGGATCACGCCCGTCCAGCTGGTGACCCGGTCGTAGTCGATCTCCAAACCCTCCATGAGGTGCAGGGCCAGGAGCGGTCCGACCGCCGCGGTGCCGGCCTGCAGCAAGAGCATCGCCCCGCTCCACACGGTCCGTTGGGCGGCCGGCCAGCGCTCTTTGTCCGGCTCCGGCTCGGAGGTGTCGGGGGCCGACAGGGGATGATCGAAGGCGACCGTCATGATCAGGCCCGCCGTGACACTGATCAGGCCAGCGGTGACCAACGTCATCCGCACGCCGATGCCATGGGCCAGCAATCCGCCCAGCGGCGGTCCCAACACGAGCGACGCTTGAATCATGAGCCGCACCCAGCCCGTCAGGCGGCCGGCAAACCGGGGCATGCCCAGCGACGGGGCGACGGCGACGGCCAGGATGGGCATGCAGGCGACGCAGCCGAGGCCTAGGCGCAACAGCACGACCTGCTCGAGGTGCTGGACCTTGGCCAGGGATGCAAGCAGGACGCCCCCGATAACGAGGACGAGGCGAAGCAGCCATTTGGCGTGACCCTGGCGGGCCGCCGTCATCCAGACCGGTAAGGTGAGGGCGACCATCAACGGGGTGGCGGCGGCGGCAAGACCGGACCAGTGGCTCAAAGACGAGAGCGAGGCGTGTTTTTCGTCCAGCAACGTGTCGATGAGCATGGGCAGTAGCGGCAGGACCATCGCCAGGGCAAAGCTGCCGAGATAGACGGACAGATGCAGGACAAAGGCGGCATAGCGGGCAAACATGGATTAGCGGTTCGGCCGCTCGGCCAAGGCCGGCGGCGCCAGGACGAGATGCGGCAGGTCGGCCGAGGGGAAGCCGGCCAGCGTGGCGGTCGGGGCCGTGAAGTAACGGTGGGCCCGGGCCAGTTGCAGGCGGAAGTTGGACACGTCGAGCCCCATGGCGAGCGGTTCGTAGGGGGCAAGCTTGGTCAGGGCCGAGTCGAGCAGTTTGACGATGCCGGTCGTCTCGCCCCGTTGCCAATGGACGAAGGCTGCGGCCGCCTGGATGATCCCCTGGTAAAAAGGGCGCCAATCCGGGGGAGCGACGAGCCACAAGCCTTCCAGGATGTCATGACACTCGAAAAAAGCCTGGTCGTTGAATGCGTCCAGGCCCCGGGCAAACTCGGAATGTGTTGCTGCTGTCATGGTTGTTTCGTCTCTCGCCATTGTACCCAACTTCGCTCGCCGTCCCCTGCCGTTATCCGGCAGGATCCTTTCGGGCCCGGTCACCGGTTGACGTGGACGCCTCTGTGGGCGAGCCTGCTTGCGTGACTTCATCGTCTGCCGGCCTCACATGAACAATCCCCACCGTCGGGTCGCCATCGTCACCGGCGCGGCGGCCGGGATCGGCCGCGCCCTCTGTGAGGCCCTGATCGCCCGGGGCGCCGTGGTCGTCGCCGCCGATGCCGATGCCGCCGGTCTGGCCACGCTGGCAGATGCCATCGACGCCGGGGGTGGCCGGATCGGGACTGCCCTGCTCGATGTCCGGGACGCCACGGCTGTCCAAAGTGTGGTCGACAGCACCCTTGCCGCCTATGGCCGGCTGGACTGGATGTTCAACAACGCCGGGATCACCCTGGTCGGTGAGGTCGCCGACATGTCCCTGGACCAGTGGGACAGGACCATCGACGTCAATCTGAAAGGCATCCTGCACGGTGTGGCAGCTGCCTATCCGATCATGATCAAGCAGGGGTTCGGTCATATCGTGAACACCGCCTCCGGGATGGGCCTCAGTCCGTCTCCGCTCCTGACGGCCTATTCCACCACCAAATACGCCGTGATGGGGTTGTCATTAGGCCTGCGGGCGGAAGCCAAAGCCCTGGGGGTCAAGGTCAGCGTGGTCTGTCCGGGCTTCGTCCGGACGAACATGTTCGCCTCCGCCACCATGATCGGGGCCACCGTCGCCGACCTCATCGACAAGGTGCCGTTCCGCATCCGGGACGCCGCCGACTGTGCCCGTGCCATCCTGAAGGGCGTCGATCGCAACGCTGGCATCATCATGTTTCCGGGCTACGTGCGTTTCTTCTGGTGGGTCTATTGGCTCGCCCCGGGATTGCTCAGCTACTTCGACCAACAGAAGATGTCGGCCTTCCGCCGGGTTTCTCGGGACAAGCCGCCCGTCTGAGCGCGTCGCTGTACGCTGCCCGGATTCCGCTTTAAGGTGGACGGGCCGTCCGTCCGGGCGGCGTTTGTCCGTTTTTCGGGGTAACGCCATGTCTTTTCCATCCGTCGTCGTCATCGGTGCCGGTTCCATCGGCACCTTTCTGGCCGCCCGCTGCAGCACCGTCACCGAGACCCTCTTGGTCGCCCGGGACGCGACTGCCGGCCGGTTTGCCGAGGGAATCACGCTGGTGGGCGCCTTTGCCGGCCTTTACCGGGTGCCCTGTGTCGGTTGGTCGCAGGTGGCACGGTTTCCCGACCACTGCCTGATCCTCGTCACCCCGAAGATTTTTCAGCTGCAGGACGTGTTGTCCGAGTTGGCGGCCCACTGGCGCCCGGGCATGCAGCCGGTGCTGTGCCAAAACGGCCTTGGTGTCGTGGCCGAGGCCGACCGTTGGCTGCCGGGTCCTGACTGGGCCAGAGCCATCGCCTGGTTCGGCATCCGCTTCGAACCGCCGACTACGGCTCATGTGACCGGCGTCAAATCCATGGAAATGGCGGGCGGTGACCCTGTCGCCATGGCCGATGCGGCTGAGTTGTTGGCGGCGATCGGCGTGCCACCGGTCTTTGTCCCGGACGTGCCGACGGTGGAATGGCGCAAGGCCCTATGGAATGTCACCCTCAACGGGCTCTGTGCCCTGGCCGAAGCCCCGAATGGCGCCGGTGACAGCGATCCGCTCCTGCGTCCGCTGGCTGAGACCTTGCTGGCCGAAGCGGCCGCCGTCGCCAGGGCGGAGGGTGTCGACGTCACGGCCGAAGACGAAGCTCGCGTCTTTGAAGGGGCCCGGGTGACGGCGACCAACCTGAACTCGACCCTGCAGGACCTGTGGGCGGGCCGGCCGACCGAAATGCCCTGGCTGAACGGGGCCGTCGTCGAGCGGGCGACACGCCTGGGCGTGTCTGTCCCGTCGCATCGGTTGGTCTGCAGCCTGGTGAACTATCTGGAACGCACGGGCAGCCGCAAGCGAACGTAAAATTGCCGCCGCTCGACCGCCGCCATACGGCCGGCCCCGGTGATGGCTTGGGCAAAGGTGTCTCTGACTGCCTAAGCCTCTGTTTGGTCCCTCAGCGTGCGCAGCCGTCGGACCAGTCGGTTGGCCGTCACGTGCGCGCCCCAGCACGAATCATCATCGGGTCCCGTATCGGCGGCCATAGCGGCTTTGGCAGCCACGAGAGTGGCTTGGGCCGACGCTGATACGGTTGTCGGCAACACTTTCGTGTCGGGTTTTGGCACGGCGCTCGAATTGAATGGGGTCATTTTACGTCTGGGCCCTGCTTTCAGGGGTTTGCCGATCCGGACGACCGTCGCGATCGTGAACAGCGTGGCCGGGGGACATCCGCCGGTCTCCATCAGAGAACTGGTGCCCAGGATCTCCTGGATGTCGGCGAGCAACAGGCGTGCCTGAGGCGAAGGCGGCACGGGAAAGTATGTCGCAATCACAGTCACGCCGACGCCCGCAGGTGCTACGACCCAGGCCACGGTTATCGGGGGCGACGTTGCAGTTTGGCGACGTTTCCGTCGAGCGACACCACGTACAGTTCCCCTGCGGCGTCTTCGCCGAATGCCGTGATCTGCCCGATGCGCCGGTTCGGGTTCAGTGAGGCCGTCCAGTCCCAGGAGTCCTGGACTTTGCCGCCCTGCCAACGGAAGCTGCGGATGAAGGCCGTGCAGAAGTCGGAATAGAAATACAGGCCGTCTAACTCGGGAATGGCCTTGCCCCGATAGACGAGGCCACCTGTGATCGAGCAGCCGTCGTCATGGTCGTATTCCAACACCGGCTGGGTCAGGCCCTGTTGGTTGCAGTCCGCGCCTTTCAGGCAATGGCCGATGCCCTCCACGATGGACCAGCCGAAGTTTTGCCCACCGATTTTGCCGGCCGGCACCACGTTGATTTCCTCGAAGCGGTTTTGGCCGACATCGGCGATGTACTGGTCGCCAGTGCGCCGGTCGAAGGTGTACTGCCAGGGGTTGCGCAGGCCTGTCTGGAAAATGGCCGGCTGACCGGGCGCCTTGTCGACGTCGACCTGCAGCATCTTGGCCAGGCGGGTGCCCCGGTTCTGGCCGTTGCCATGCGGGTCGTTGCCGCTGCCGCCATCGCCCAAGCCGACATAGAGCCTGCCGTCCGGACCAAAAATGAGGTGTCCGCCATTGTGATTGGCATAGGGCTGATCGACGACGAACAGGTCTTTGGCGGAAGTAGGGGCGACCCGGTCGAGGTTGGTCGGGTCGACCCGGAACCCTGTCACGTGCGTGTTGCCCCGGCGGTCGGTGTAGTTGACGTAGAGGCGGCCATTCCTGGCGTACTGCGGATGAAACGCCAGGCCGAGCAGGCCCTGCTCCATGCCCGTCGAGACCTTGCCTCGCAGATCCAGAAACGGCGGATCGACACCCCGCCCGCCCCGCAGGATCCGGACGGTCCCGGATTTTTCGATGACGAACAACCGACCCGCCCGATCGCCAGGGGCTGTCACCAGACCGACTGGCTGGCTGAGGCCGCGGGCGATGACGGCGAAGGTCAGCGATCGGGCCAGGGCAGCCGGTGCCGGGATGGGTTTGGGCGAACGACTGTCCTGAGCCAGGGCAGGCAGGGGCAGCAGGCTGGCCATGGCCAGACACGCTGCGGCAAGTCGGATACGGGGCGCTGCGGGCATGGACACCTCTAGTGCTTCTGATAAGTGCCGACCAGTTCGGCGTGGGCGATAACGTGGCCGTTCACGGCAGTTTCCAAGGCTTGGCGGGTGGGCTTCTGAAGATCGGGAAGTCAGGTCATGATCCGGCGGGCGACGAGTTTGGCTTCATGGCGGTCCTCGTCCGACCAGCCTTCGTCGTACCGGCAGATGGTCAGGCCGGTGACGAGGGTCAGGAGTTCGTTCTCGGCCAACAGGAATCGCCGGCCGGGTCGGTCATGCCGCTCCAGATTCCGTATGGTCGGATGGATGAATAGAAGTGTGCCACCGGGTGCCAAGGCTGGGGCGAATTGTCGGTAGACATCGCGATCGAGGTAATGGCTACAGAGGATCAGGTCCCACGGTCCCATCGGCAGGCCGGTTTCAGCGAGATCCGTTTGCAGGGTGCGTACCGTGACACGGGCGGTTTCGGCCACTTGGCCGGCCAGCGTCAGGCCCTCGGTGGAAATGTCGGCGAGGGTGACGTCCAGGCCCTGCTGGGCGAGCCAGACCGCATGACGTCCGGTGCCACCCGCAACGTCGAGGGCTCGGCCGTGTGCAGGCAGGTATTCCTTTTGGGCGACGATCCATGTGGCGGGTTCCCTGGTGGTCGCACCGAGTTCCCGGTAGCGCTGATCCCACGTCTGGCGTTCGGCGTCCGACACGTGTCCGCCCTTTCCCGCCAGGCAGGGCCGACGGCGGTGATTGACTGCCAGAAGCGCCCTGCAGTCCCCCGACTATAACCCAAAGGGATTGAGGGGGCGTTGGGCAAAGTCGCAGCGTGGGCCGCAAGGACCGTCAACGCCCCCTGTGTTCTTGCCGGCATTGTGCAGGCTCGTGCCCACCTGGCACTGGGACAATCCGACGGTGATGGTCTTCAACGGCTCGGAGACGTCAGCTTCTGGTTGCTGGGGGTGCTGAGCGGCGGTAAG
>JACMPN010000269.1 GCA_014377495.1 Candidatus Sericytochromatia bacterium | reverse complement strand
CCGACCCACGGGCAGAATGGCGGCCAACCCCCACCCGGCGGGCATCCGTAGGACCCCCCGTCCGTTTGGCGTTTCGGAAGATTTAGCGGCGGGCGAAGGTGGAATCCTTCGTGAGGACAAACAGGTCATCGTTCAGGCCGACGTTGGGCTTCAGGTTCGCGACGCCGAGACGGAGCACAGGATGCTGGCCGACAAAGGCGGAATCCAGGGCAGGTACGCCGGTCTCGGCGTCGAAGGCGATCTCTTCGTGGGTCACGTCATCGTCGATGCCCTTGAACGTGCCCTTGGCGGTGACGATCAAGACCTTGCGGCCGTTGATGGCATCTTCCCGCACGGTCGGATCAAAGGTGGCCCGCTTGGCGTTGAGGCGGCCTATCATGGCGGGCAGGTCCATCTGGTCGATGCGCACGCCGCGAGTGGTGAGCAGCTTCTTGTCGGTGATTTTCAGGGTGAAGAGCCGGCCGAGCAGCGGGATCCCCTTCTTCAGGAGGATCTGCGCCGAGTCGCCACCCGTGTAGGCGATGACCGTCCCGACCTTTTTGGGGTCGTCATCCGCTTTGGTGACTTCCAACCGGTCCTTGTGGGCTTTCTTGAAGGACATGCGCGCTTCGCCGTAGGTGACGGTGTCCTTGTCGCCGGGGACTTTGGCCGTCCAGGTGGTGACGTCAGCCGTGCAGTCCTTCAGGTCGGCGAAAACCTCGTTCGCCTTGGCGACGAGGTCAGCCGGGGTGCGGGTGGTCAAGGCAAAGAGGCGTTGGGGTGTCGCCATCCGGCTGGGCGCCTGGAGCGAGGCCATCTGGCCGCACGCCGTAGTGACAACAGCCAATGCCATGAGGATTCCAAGGCGCTTCATCTGATGCACTCCCTCACCGCCGCCCTCGCATCGGAGCTTAACGATAAATAAAGGTTAGCTTAACAAAGGGCTGACCGTCAAGGCGCGCTGCGGCAGGGGTGGATACGTGATGGTTATAGGGGTGCGAACCGGTTTCGCATGCCAGAAATTGACAGTCAGGCAAGGTCGCCGACGGGACGGCCCCGCCCCTCCGGATCCGCAGCCTGCTAGCGTGCACGTTGAACGATGGGCGGCGGGGGAATGAGCTGGCGTGTCGCCGACTGGCTGACCAGCAGGTAGCCGCCCAGGAGCGGGTCGCCCGGTGGCGTCATCGGCCCGGCAATGATGCCGACACCCACCCGTAGCTTGAAGTGCCAGCGGCCCTTGCGGCCGACGAGATCCTGCACAGCAAAACGCAGTTCGGCGCCTTCTCGGACGGGATCGATCAAGGGGTACTGGGTCCCGTCGGTCAGCAGAAAGGGACCTTGCGCCCGCCAATCCAGCGTCACCGTCATCAGGTCCAGGCGATTGGGCTTGGGTCCGTACAGGCCCATCTGTCCGGCATAGACGGTGTACGGCAGAGTGATCGGGGGCGACGACTCCACAGCGGGATCCGCCGGTGAATCCGACGGGGAAGGCATGACGGCGGCGAGCACCGTTGCCGGACCCGACGTCAGCCAGTCGCTGAGGGCGATATACGACTGATTGGGCTGCGCCCCTTTGGCCACGAACCAGGCCCCGAAGGCGGTGGCCACGGCGAGGACGATGATCGGGGCCCGGCGGATGCGGGACATTTTGGACACGCTAGCTGTTCCGTCCGGAGGCGTTGGAGCCGTGGAAAGCGCCCCGGATCATCTGCTGCAGCTCGTTTTCGTTGTCGGAGAAGGCGTTGGCATCCTCCAGGGTGATCGTGTGCGCCTGATAGTGGTTGAACAGGGCCAGATTCATAGACTGCATGCCGTCGTAGGCACCGGTAGCGACGATCTGATACAGCTCGTCGATCTCGTCCTTGAAGATCAGGTCCCGCACGGTGGGTGTGCCGACGAGGACCTCGACGGCCGCCACCCGGCCGACACCGCCGGCCCGGGGCACGAGCCGCTGGGCGATCGTGCCCCGCAGGACGTTGGCGAGCTGTTTGCGGATCTGGGTGTGCTCGTGGGGCGGAAAGGCGTTGATGACCCGGTTGATCGTCTGCACGGCGTCCGTCGTGTGCAGGGTGGACAGGACCAGATGGCCCGTCTCCGCCGCTTTCAGGGCGCTGGTGATCGTCTCCTGGTCCCGCATTTCACCGATCAGGATCACATCGGGGTCCTGCCGGAGGGCGTACTTGATCGCCGTCGGAAAGTCCCGGGTATCGTGGATCAGCTCGCGCTGGGTGATGATGCTCTTCTTGTTCCGGTGGACGAACTCGACCGGGTCCTCGATCGTGATGATGTGCACATCTTTGGAGGTATTGATGTAGTCGATCATCCCGGCCAGGGTCGTCGATTTGCCGGAGCCGGTGGGTCCGGTGATCAGGATCAGGCCCTGATGCTCGGAGCAGAGCTTCTTGATGGCCGGCGGGGCGCCGAGGCTGTCCAGGGCGGCGATCTTCGTGGGAATGACCCGGAACACGGCGCCGACGTTGCCCTGCTCCTGGAAGATGTTGACCCGGAACCGGGCCAGACCGGCGACGCTGAACGACACGTCGAGCTCGTGCTCGATCTCGAAAGTCTCGCGCTGCAGGTTGGAGAGGATGCTGTAGAGCGACTGCTTGGTGTCAGCCGGCGTCAGGGTCCGCATCTCGGTGGGGACGATCCGCCCGTCGATCCGCAGCATCGGGGGACAGCCCACCTTGATGTGGATGTCCGAGGCGCGTTTGGCGACCGCCACCCGCAAAAATTCATCAATATGCACGGCTCACCTGGAGGCTGACGGAGACAGGGTCGGGAGCGGAGCGAACGGGCACTCCGCCTTAATCATACATGCGGCCGGGCCTCCGCGTCAGCCACCGATCGCATCCCAGGCCCGGCAAACAAAAGAAGGCGGGGCCCGCCCCGGAGCCAAGCTGCAAGCTGCGCCGGGTTCCACAAAGCGCCTACTGTGGCAGACTGACCAACGGCTTGCCGACGACCCGCTTCAGGGTGTTATGGATCTGCACGAGGTTTTCGATCTGTTCGGGGCGACTGACCTCGATCAGCCAGTTTTCCAGTTTCTGGCCGTGACTGTCGATCAGGGCAGCCTGAAACTTCGTCTGTACCGGTCGGAATCCCCGGGACTCCGCCGTCGAGATTTCTTCATCGCCACCATCATCGAAGCTGGTGATGAAGGTGTTTTCCAGGCGCAGGTCCTGCACGGCATGAACGGCCAGCACCCGCTGCGAGTGGTACTTCGGGTAAAAGCCCAGATCGATGAAATGGTGGTCCGTCAGCAACTGCACGATGCTGGAATAAAAGGTCGTCTGGCCGCCCTGGGTTGGATCTCCCTCACTGAAGTCCAACTGGTAGTAGCAGGCGACGATCTTTTCGTGATGCGGCATCACTTCGCGGATCACCTGCAGCATCACGGCCCCGATCTGGCCCATGGGGTGCACGCGCTTGAGCAACTCGATCAGCTTGTCCTGATGGTAATTGCCCGTGCTCACAGCCGGATCTCCTTTGTGCCACCCACATAGGGCTGCAACGCCGCCGGGATGCGGATGCTGCCGTCCGGCTGCTGGTGGTTTTCCATCAGGGCGGCCAGCGTGCGGCCCACAGCGAGGCCGGAACCGTTCAAGGTGTGGGGATACTCGGTGCTGGCCTGGGCCTCGGGCCGGAACCGGGTCATGCCCCGGCGGGCCTGGAAGTCCGTGCAGTTCGAGCAGCTGGAGATTTCCCGGTACTTGTTCTGCGACGGGAACCAGACTTCCAAATCGTAGGTCTTGGCCGAGTTGAAACCCATGTCGCCGGCACAGAGCAGGACCACCCGGTAGGGCAGTTCCAGCCGCTGCAAAATCGTCTCGGCGTTTTTGACCATCGCCTCGAGCTCGTCAAAACTCGACTCGGGCCGGACGACCTTGACCAGTTCCACCTTGTCGAACTGGTGCAGGCGGATCAGGCCCCGGGTATCCCTGCCGGCGGCACCCGCCTCGGCCCGGAAACACGGCGTGTAGGCCGTCATGTACATCGGCAGCTGGTCCGCCTCGATGATCTCGCCCCGGTACAGGTTCGTCAGCGGCACTTCGGCCGTCGGGATCAGGAACAGGTCCGACTCCTTGACGGCAAACAGGTCCTCTTCGAACTTGGGCAAATTGCCGTTGGCCGTCAAGGTTTCCCGATTCGCCAAAAAGGGCGGCAGGATCTCCGTGTAGCCGTGCTCCGTCGTGTGCAGGTCGAGCATGAAGTTGATCAGGGCCCGTTCCAGTCGGGAGCCCCAGCCCTTCATGACGACGAAACGGGCCCCGGCCAGCTTGGCCGCCCGCTCGAAATCCATGATCCCCAAGGCGACGCCCAGAGCGTCGTGGGTCTGCGGCTCGAACTCGAACGCCTTGGGCGTGCCGACCTTGCGCACTTCCACATTGCCATGCTCGTCCGCACCCTCGGGCACGGAGTCGTCCGGCACGTTCGGGATCTGCAGGACCATGGCGTCACGCTTCAGGTCGATCTCGGCGACCTGGGCTTCCAGGGCCTTGATGGCATCACCGATCGTCCGCACTTCGGCGGAGATCACGGCGATGTCCCCACCGGCCTGCTTCACCTTGCCGATGGCCTGACTCTGCTCGTTGCGCTGCCGGCGCTTCTCGTCGATGGCGGTCGTGATCCGCCGCTGCTCGACGTCCAATGCCAGAAAGGTTTCCAGGTCAAAAGGGTGGTGACGGCGAGACAGAGCGCGGGCGACAAGCTCAGGCTGTTTGCGCAGGAGTTTCGGATCGAGCACCAAGGTCCCCTTTCGGTCGTGAGACGAATCGTGTGCGGCCACACGGCGTGCAGCCCATCAGGGACCCATTATCACCCACAAGGAGAACGGTCGGTACCACGTCGGCTCACCTCATCGCGCCATCGACGGCGGGTGAGCCGAACGTTGTCGCATCCCCAGAACACCCGCCATCGGCCCATTCCAGCCATCCCTTCATGTGGACTTAATCTTTTCTTAGCAAGCTTTTGACGTGACCTTCAGATAAGAGCCAAAGAAGACAGCTTGAACATGCCGGTGGTCCTTCCCGGCTCCGTCCCACAAGAGGTTCCCCATGCTCCGCACGATCGCTTTGACCCTGATGACGCTGATCGCCACGACCCTCGTCGGCTGCGGAGCCACCCCGATGATCGCCGCCGGCCCGACGGAACCGGCCGCCGCTCTGGCCAAAGCGCCGCAGGGTGACCGGGTCTTGGTGTTTGCCACGATGGAACTCAAGAAGTTCGACAGCAACCGGGACGGCTTCCTGAGCCAGGCTGAGTATGTGGCGGCCCGTTTCGCCGACCTCCGCTTCGTCACGGCCCCGACGGCCGCCGAAACGGCCACCATCAAGGCCGGCCTCGCCAAGAAGTTCACCGGGATGGACCTGAACCGGGACAAGAAATTGACCCCCGTCGAGTTCCGCGCCGACTTCGTCTAATTCCAGACAGATCAAAGGCTCCCCCTCCCCTCGGGAGTGTCTGCCTTTGATCTGTCTGGACTTAGACGAAGTCGACGCGGAACTCGACGGGGGTCAATTTCTTGTCCCGGTTCAGGTCCATCCCGGTGAACTTCTTGGCGAGGCCGGCCTT
>JACMPN010000268.1 GCA_014377495.1 Candidatus Sericytochromatia bacterium | reverse complement strand
TGGTCACGCTCGGTCTAGCGACATGGCTGATGGGATGTGGCTCGGAGACGCCGACGACGCAGGTCTGCCTGCCCGCAGCCAACGAAGCGGCCGTCGTCCCCGCACCCAAGCCGACGGGAAAGCCGACCGCCAAGCCGCCTGTCAAAAAACCGACGACGACGGCCAGCGCGAAGCCCGGCAGCACGCCGCCGGCCAAGCCCGCCGCCGGCGCCAGTGCCGCTCCTGAGCCCGAAGCACCCGATGCGATGGATATCCTGAACGAGGTGAAGACCGTCACCTTGGGCCAGACGTCGTTGCGGGGCACGATCTCCAACTATGAGATGAAGTTCGACAAATCCAAGACCAGTTCCAGCACGTTCAAGATGCAGTCGCAGGGTCTTTCCTACCGCCTGGAATGCTCGGCCCACTCCAAGCCCAGCAATGTCGGCAGCAAGACGGTGCTGGTCTATGGACAGCCCACCGCCCGGGTGAAACCCGCCGGCCTGCTTTCCCTCGTCACGGTGACCCTGGCCCTGACTGACGCCAACCTGCTTTCGCAGAATGGCATCACCCTGGACAAGATCCTCAGTCACGGCATCCTGGAACGACTCACCAACGGCGAGTACGACGTGGAACAGGCCGGGACGACGACGATCGGCAGCGACAAGATCACGATCCTCAAGGCCACCAAGAACAGTGGCCCCAATCCCCTGTTTGCCGATGCTGACTATGAGTATGTCGGCTTTGATGAAAAGAAGCTGTATCGGATGTGGGCGCTCTACGCCAAGCCGGAACTGGCCCTGCCGCAAAACAACCTGCTCTATCAGGTAACGGTGACGGGCCTGGAAACGGGCGTGACGATCGCTGCCGCCGCCTTCAAACTGTAACCCGGCAATCGGCCAAGAGGGCCTGACGGCAACCCGTAACCGGGTGCCGCCAGGCCCTCCTGCTATCCGGCAACTACGAGCGGGCTACTCACCGCCGTGGTTTGGCCCGCTCGTACTGTTGTGGCCAGGCGACGTCGTGGCCCAAGGCCTTGGCGGCATGCAGCGGCCAATAGGGATCACGCAGCAGTTCCCGGGCCAACAGGACGAGATCGGCCTCGCCGTTCCTGATGATCTGGTCCGCCTGGGCGGGTGCCACGATCATACCGACCGCCCCCGTCCGCATGCCCGTCTGGGCCCGGATGGCCGTCGCAAACGGTGTCTGGTAGCCAGGACCCACGGGAATCGACACGTTTGGCAGGGCGCCGCCGCTGGAACAGTCAATGAGATCGACGCCCAGGGACTGCAACCGCCGGGACAAGGCGATGGACTGGGTGAGATCCCAACCATCGGGATGCCAATCCGTGGCGGAGATGCGGACCAAGAGCGGCAACGTCTCGGGCCACGCCTGGCGCACGGCCGTCACCACCTCCAGCAGCAGGCGAATGCGGTTCTCGAACGCTCCGCCGTATGCGTCCGTGCGGTGGTTCGTCAGCGGCGAGAGAAACTCGTGTAGCAGATACCCATGGGCGGCATGCACCTCGACGACCTGAAATCCGGCGGCCAGACTCCGCACCGTCGCGCCGGCGAAGTCGGCGATGCAGGCCTGGATCGCCGGCAGGTCCATCGCCACCGGTATCGGATGGCCGGGAGCGAACGGGGTGGGGCTGGGTCCGATGACGGGCCAGGCGCCCTGACCGGCATCAAGGGGCTCCCCGCCCAGCCAGGGACTGGTGGTGCTGGCCTTGAAACCGGCATGGGCCAACTGGATCCCCGCCACGGCGCCCTGTTGCCGAATGAAGGCCGTCACGCCCGCGAGGCCCGCAATCTGGTCGTCCGACCAGACGCCCAGATCGTCGGGTGTGATCCGGCCGACAGGCGTGACGGCGGCGGCCTCGGTGAAAACGAGACCAGCGCCACCCACGGCCCGGCTGCCCAGGTGCACCAGATGCCAATCGTTGGCAAACCCGTCGACCGACGAGTACTCGCACATCGGGGAGACAGCGATCCGATTGCGCAGGGTCACGTCCCGGATGGTCAGTGGTTCAAACAAATGCACGGGGCGGCCTTTCAAAAAAAGAGGCAGTGACTTGGTACATCGTCACCGGCAGAGCGGCACCGGCCATGCAGACTGCGGCAGCATAGCCGGGACAAGGGTCGAGGACACGCACGAACCAGTTCGTTTCGTCCGAATCCGGGACGGACAGGTAGACCGGTGTCGGGTGATCCGATGGCTCAGCCGGGGTTTCAAAGCTGTCCAGCGGGACCAGCAGGCCCCGTCCACAGGCCTTGATCACCGATTCCTTGTGACTCCAGAAGTGAAAGAACACGGCGGCTTGATCGGCCGGGTCCGCTGCCGCCCAAATGGCGAACTCACGGCGTGAAAAGGAGCGCTTGGCCACCCCCGCCATGTCGGTGAAACGGCTGAACGACTCGATGTCGACGCCGATCTCCCGATGGCAGATCACGGCGATGAGGAGCCTCGCACCCGAGTGGGAGACGTTGAACATCAGCGGGACTGCGGCTTGACCGTCGCATAGCAACGGTTTTTGATGCGGTCCTTCGCCCAGGCGCACCTGCCCGGCAGGGATCCCCGTGTAAGCGCTCAGGAGATGGCGCAGGACGCCCCGTGAGACGGTGGCCTGCTGCCGGGAAACAGCCCGGACATAACGGTCCACCCGGGCCTGCTCTGTCGCGGTCAGCGACTGCCGGAGAATCCCCAGTACGGAATCAGGCTGGTCCAGGCTGGCCAGCCAGACATGGACTTCGCCGTCCGGCAGCCGGAGTGGCTCCGTGTAATCCGGCCAGGACGATTCCGGGACCGTCCGCCACGCCGTCACCATCGCCAATGTGCCCCCTGCACGCCTGTCATCCGCCGGAATGGCAAAAACAGCGACACGTATCATGCACCCCGAACCGGTCAAATGCCAGTCACGAAGGCATCGCCCTGATGAGACCATCCACACTGATTCCCAGCGCCGTCCCCGGTTGGGGGTGACGAACGGCCCTCATTTGCGCCAGGACCAGACGGGCCGCCCGATGCTCTTCGCCGGCGTGCAGGCGCATCTGGTGGCTCTTGGGACCGTTTTCCAGCAGGGGGTAGCACATCCCACCCTCCGCCGCCATATATGCAGCCATCCCGCCAACGCGACCGCCCGGCCTTGTTAAACTTGGCGGGTATGGGACGAAAGGTGGCCTGGTGTGATCGAACTAGTCGTCAACGGGACGAAAACACAGCTGAACAGCAATCCCGACATGCCGCTGCTTTGGGCCCTGCGGGACGACCTGCACCTGACCGGGACCAAGTTTGGGTGCGGGATGTCCCTCTGTGGGGCCTGTACCGTCCATCTGGACGGTCAACCGATCCGGTCCTGCGTCACCCCGATCGGTGACGCTGCCGGCCGCCACGTGACGACGATCGAGGGCGTCCCCCAGAGTCACCCCGTCAAACAGGCATGGGAAGCCCTGAACGTCCCGCAGTGCGGCTATTGCCAATCCGGGCAGATCATGAGTGCCTGTGCGCTGCTCGCTGAAAAAAAGCGCCCGACCGATGCGGACATCGACTCGGCCATGGCCGGCAACATCTGCCGCTGCGGCACTTACCCCCGCATCAAAAACGCCATCCTGACCGCCGCCCGGGAGATCACGCCGTGATCACGCTCCGTCGCATTACCCGCCGCTCGTTCCTCAAAACCTCCGGTCTCTGGTTCGGCAGTGCCCTGCTCGTCGGCATGGGCGGCACATGGCTGCCGATGCGGGCCCGGGTGGCCGAAGCGGCGACGCTCAGCCACTTCATGCCCAACGAGTTCATCGCCATCCCCGAGACGGGCCCGATCACCCTGATGTGCCACCGCTCCGAGATGGGCCAGGGCACCCGGACGGCCATGGCCATGCTGCTGGCCGAGGAACTGGATGTCGACTGGCCCCAGATCGTCCTTGTTCAGGCCAATGGCGATGCCCGCTTCGGCGATCAGAACACCGACGGCAGCAAAAGCGTGCGGGACTTCTTTGTCCCCTTGCGGCAGATGGGGGCGACGGCCCGGGCGATGCTCGTCCAAGCCGCCGCCGCCACGTGGCACGTGCCGGTCGAGGCCTGCCGCACCAGCCAGGGACACGTCATCCACGATGCCACTGGCCGCAGCCTGCGCTATGGCGAGTTGATCGCTGCCGCAGCCGCCATGCCGGTGCCCAAAAACCCCCGCCTGAAGTCTCGTGGCGAGTTCCGCCTCATCGGCAAACCGCAGGTCAGCCGGGACCTGGGAGCGATCACCTCGGGCACGGCCGTCTTCGGGATCGACGTGCACCTGGACGGGATGCTCTATGCCAGCATCGAACGGGCGCCCGCCCGGGGGACCCGATTGAAAGCCTACGACCCGGCGCCGGCCCTGGCCGTGCCCGGCGTGGTCCGGGTCATCCCGCTGCCCGCCATGGGCGATCCCAGCCTGACGAACGAAGGTGTGGCCGTCGTCGCCGACAACACCTGGACCGCCCTGCAGGGGCGTAAAGCCCTGAAGATCACCTGGGACCAACCGCCACTGGGCGGCAGCGACACGCTCCGGGCCACGATGGATGCCCGATTGCAACAGCCTTGCAGGGTCTACCGCAACGAGGGCGACGTCGACGCCCAGCGGACGTCGGGCAGCCGGGTCATCGAGGCCCAGTACAACGCCCCATATCTCGTCCATGCGCCGATGGAACCGCCCGTCTGCACCGTCCGGCTCACCCCGGGCCGGTGCGAGATCTGGGCGCCCAGCCAGGATCCCCAGCGGGCCAAGGCCGCCGTGGCCGCCCTGCTGCACCTGCCGCCGGACAAGGTGACCCTCCACGTCACCTTTCTGGGTGGCGGCTTCGGCCGCAAATCACAGCCCGACTTCATCCTGGAAGCCGTCGCCGTCGCCCGGGAGCTGAAGCGCCCCGTCAAGGTGACCTGGACCCGGGAAGACGAGATCCAGCACGGCATTTACCACGCCGAAAGCCGCCAAAAGCTGACCGCCACCGTGGACGGTTCCGGCGCCCTCACCGGCTGGCACCACCGCAGCGTGTTTCCGACGATTCAGTCACTGTTTATTCCGGCGCTGGTCGCCCCGGTGCTCCCCATGTCCTGGGAACCCCACGACTTCGAAATGACTATGGGCGTCACCAACCTGCCCTACCGCATCCCGAACATCCGCTGTGAGGGCGCCGCCGTCAAAAGTGACGTGCGCATCGGCTGGCTCCGCTCGGTTTGCAACCTGTTCCATGCCTTTGCTGTGAACAGCTTCATCGACGAGATCGCCCACGCGACGAAACGGGACCCCGTCAAAATGCGGCTGGCCCTGCTTGAAGGTGACCCCACGCCCGCCTGGGGCAAGACGGGCGTGCATCAGTTTGATCGCAGACGTCTGGCAAAAGTCATCGAGACGGTTGCCGAGCGGGGCGGCTGGGGCAAACCCCAGGCCAAAGGGTCCGGGCAGGGGTTCGCCGCCCATTACAGCTTCCTCAGCTACGTGGCGGTGCTCATCGAGACGGTCGTCACCGAGTCGGGCGTCTCCGTCCCCCGGGTCCACATCGGGATCGACTGCGGTCTGGCCGTCAATCCGGATTCGGTGATTGCCCAGATGCAGGGCAGCGTCGTGTTTGGCCTGTCGGCCGCCCTGCACGGGGAAATCACCCTCGCCAACGGCGCCGTGCAGCAGAGCAATTTCCACAACTACCAGGTCCTGCGCATGTCCGAGTGCCCCGAGATCCACATGCACCTGATCGAGAGCGACGCCGCCCCCACGGGGGTCGGAGAGCCTGGCGTGCCGCCGATCGCACCGGCACTGTGCAATGCCATATTTGCGGCGAGCGGCAGGCGGATCCGGGACCTGCCAGTGAGCAAGTACTTCCAGTCCTGATCACCGGACGACGTGCCCGGTGGCCTTGACCGCCTGGCGGCAGGATTGCCCCATGCGGTGAGGAATCGCTACCATCCAGTCACGAGCATCCGTCCGCCTGTCCCGTTCCGGAGATGGGCAAGACAGCAGAGACAGCCGGCCCCCCACGCAAAGGATCGAGCCATGACGCCTTCTTCGCCTCCCCGCAACTGGTGGGTCGCCGTGCCCAGCGTTGTGACTTTGGGCAATGCGGCATGCGGCTTCACGGCCATCGTCCTGATCAGCCACTTGCGGATCGACCCACAAACCCAGATGTATCTGAATCCGGAAATGCTGGTGGCTGCCGCTTGGCTGCTCTTGGCCGGTTTCGTCTGCGACATGTTTGACGGGCTGCTGGCGCGATTGTTGAAGGCCTCCAGCGACTTTGGGGCGAATCTGGACTCCCTGAGCGACGTGATCACCTTCGGCGTCGCTCCGGCGCTGGTGGTCACGGCCATGACCCGCACGGTCCATGGGCCCTGGCTGGCGACGGCCGGCTGGGTCTGCGGCGGGGCGCTGTTGATGGGAGCGATCGTGCGCCTGGCCCGGTTCAACACGGAGAACATGAACGAAGAGGGCGGCCACCTGTACTTCAAAGGTCTGCCGTCCCCATCGGCTGCCAATGCCATCGCCTCACTCATCCTCCTGGAGAGCAGCCTGCGACACGATCCCCGGTGGCAAGCCTGCTTTACGGGTGCACTGGCCGTCAGGCTCGCCGACGGTCTGATCGGCCTCATGCCGGTCATCGCCTTGAGTATCGCCGCCCTGATGGTCTCCACGTTCCGCTATGCGGACCTGCCCAAGCACTACCTCAATCGTCTGCAGCCAGCCTGGCACCTGGCCATCCTTGCGGTCGCCCTGGTCGCGCTGGGGCCAGCGATTGCTTTTGCGGTCCTCTTCGTCGGTTACGTCCTGCATCGCCCGTGCGTCGCCATGCTGTCCCGGCTCATCAGCAAACGGCAGGATGCTGCCGCTACCTAACCGCCGGTTGCTCTGTCCACACACCAGAGTCCAGCCACCAGCGGGAGTGTTACCCTTGAGGCCATGCGCAACGGGCTGAAAGGCGAGGGAACGATGGTCAAACGCTTTCTGGACGATCATGTGATCTGGTGGACCGGTCAGGGCTTGATCGGCAAGACCTTCAGCAGTTATGCGCTCCGTCAAAACGGGGTCACCGTCTGGATCGATGCCGTGGACCCCGGTCAGGACCTGGACGCCGTCCTGGCCTTCGGAAAACCCGATCATCTCCTGATCACGTTCGGTGACCACGATCGCGGTGTCAACGCCCTCGCCCAGCGGTACGGTGCCCAGGTCTGGGTGCCGGAAGGCCAAGCGCCGGATTTCCCCAAGCCGGACCACGTGTTTCGGGATGGCGACAGTCTGCCCGGTGGCCTGACAGCGATGACCTTTCCCGGCGTCGGATACGGCGAGAGCATGCTGCACGGCGAGATTGCCGGCAAACGGGCGGCATTCATCGGGGACGCTTTCTTCCACCTGAGCCCGCCGGCCCTGCTCAAACCTCTGCTCAGCCTCATCCTGCGAATGGGCACAGGTGAAATCCAGACGAAGCGCGCCTTTCGGGGAGGCGACACCGATCTGGCCAGGCGCAGTCTGCCCAAGGTCCTGGACCTAAATCTGGATGCCGCCTTTTTCAGCCACGGCAGCCCCATCGCAGCCGGCGCTCACAGGGCCCTGGAAACCAGCCTCAAGTCCTTCTAACTCGCAACCCAGCACACCGCCCACCTGATGCCATGACGGCTCAGGGTGGGCGTTGTGCAAGGGCCAGGCCGCCTGGATCAGGACCGGCGGCGCTCGGTCCCGGACGGGATCCCCCCAAACGCAGCGAGGCCCTCCGACAGACGTGATTCTGCCGGAGGGCCTCGCCCACCGGTGAATGGGTGTCTAAGAGCCGCGTTGGCGACCCGGGTAGGCCCGATCCCAGGTGCTGTTCATCGAGTCGGGGTTGTTGCGGGCGATCGGCGGCGACGGCTGGGCAGCAGGTTTCGGTCCACGACCCTCGTTGGGCGTGCGAGCCTGATCACCGGCGCCACGGGGATTGTCGCCGGACGGGCGGGACCGTTCGCCCGCCGGGCGTGGTGCCTGGCCGGCACGGGGCTGTTCGCCACCCTGACGGGGGCCCTGGGCGCTGCGGGCTTGATCACCACCTTGACGGGGAGCCTGGCCGGAACGACCCTGATCGCCACCCTGACGGGGGCCTTGGCCACCGCGAAGCGGTTCGCCCGCCACACGGGGCTTGGGAGCGGCCGAACGGGGATTGTCTGCGGCCAGGCGGGGGGCATCGCTGGACGAACGGGTCCGCTCACCCTGGGGCCGGGGCTGCTCGCCCGTGGCAGGGGCCGTCCGGGGACGACGGGATCCTTCACGGGGTCCCTCACTGGCACCGCGACCGCGACCGGCGTCGCCACCGGCACGGGGTTCCGCCGCACGGTCGGGGCGCCGATCGCCACGGCCACGGGACGACGGCCGGGATCCGCCACCGAGGCCATCCTGGGGGGTGCGATCCGGCAGACCGAGACGCGAGCCGAGGATCTCGGAGAATTCGACGTTGCGGCAGATCGCCTTGAAGTCGGACTCGGCTTCGGGGGTGACGAAGATGATCGTCTCAGCGGAAGCACCGGCCCGACCGGTCCGGCCGCTGCGGTGGATGTAGGTCTCCACCACCGTGGGGACGGCGTAATGGATGACGTGGGTCAATCCGTCGATATGCAGGCCCCGGGCCGCCACGTCGGTGGCGATCAAGTAGTGCAGTTCACCGGAGCGAAACCGGTCGAGCATCGTGTTGCGGGCATTCTGGGACATGTTGCCGTTCAGGTAACCGGCCATGATCCCCGCTGCCTTCTCGAGCTTCAGGGCGATCCGCTTGGTTTCGTGCTTCATGCGGGTAAAGACGATCGCCATTTATGGCGGCGTCGGCCTCGGCCCCCAGGAAAACGCCCTGCGCCGCGGCGTCGACATGGTCGTCGGCACGCCGGGCCGCCTCAAG
>JACMPN010000267.1 GCA_014377495.1 Candidatus Sericytochromatia bacterium | reverse complement strand
GCCCAAAAAGCACTACCGCAAAAAGCAGGGTCACCGGCAGGGTTTCACCCGCGTCATGATCGACGCCATCCAGGCTTAAGAGGAGCGCACACTTATGGCACATAAAAAAGGTGTTGGCTCGACCCGTAACGGTCGCGACTCCAACGCACAGCGCCTCGGCGTCAAGGTGTACGGCGGCCAGACGATCCCGGCCGGCGGCATCATCATCCGGCAGCGTGGCACCAAGATCCATCCCGGCACCAATGTCGGCCTGGGCAAGGACCACACGCTGTAAGCCCTCGTTCCTGGCATCGTGGCCTACGAGCGCCGGGGGGGTGACCGCAAGAAGGTCAGCGTCTATCCCGTCGCCGTCGCCGTGGAAGCGTAAGCACCACCGGTCTGGGCCTGCCCTCACGGGGTGGTCCGCGTTAAACTTCCCGGGCCCCCGGTCTTTGGACCGGCGGCCCGGTTTTTATTGATGATTTGAGCACCTACACATGTTTGTCGATTACGCCAAGGTCTCCGTTAGCAGTGGCAAAGGCGGCGATGGCGCCGTAGCCTTCCGCAAGGAGAAATTCATCCCGGCCGGCGGCCCTGCCGGTGGTGACGGCGGCCGGGGCGGTACGGTCTTCTTCAAGGCCGACCCCAGCCTGCACACACTGCTGGACTTCCAGTACAAGCGGAAGTTCAAGGCCCTAGACGGTGAAAAGGGCATGATCAAGAACATGTACGGCAAAGCTGCTCTGGATCTGACCATCTCCGTGCCGATCGGCACGGTCATCCGCGAAGCGACGAGCGGCATCGTCCTTGCCGACCTCATCGAAGAAGGCGAGACCTTCATGGCCGTCAAAGGCGGCCGGGGCGGCCGGGGCAACACCCACTTCGCCACCGCCACCCGGAAGGCCCCGCATTTTGCCGAACCCGGCGAAGCCGGCAAGAGTCTCGAAATCATCCTGGAACTGAAGCTCATCGCCGACGTCGGTCTGGCAGGGCTGCCCAATGCGGGCAAGTCCTCGTTGCTCGCCTGCGTCTCCGCCGCCCGGCCCAAGATTGCCGACTACCCGTTTACAACGCTGTCGCCGAATCTCGGCGTGATCAGCTTCGGTCCCGGCGACAGCTTTGTCATGGCCGACATCCCCGGCCTCATCGCCGGAGCCAGCGACGGGTTGGGCCTGGGCCACGAGTTCCTCCGCCACATCGAGCGCAACACGCTGCTGCTCCACCTCGTGGATTCCAGCAGCGAGGATCCCTGGGCGGATTTCCGCATCGTCGAGACGGAGTTGGCGGCCTATGGAATCAACGTTGAAACGAAGCCCCGTTTCGTCGTCCTGAACAAGATCGACCTCATCGACGAGGAGACTTTGGAAACATTGCTCGCCCAGTTCCGGGCCGAGACGCCCCTGCCGCTGTTCGCCATCTCGACGGCTACCCGGACGGGTGTGCAGGAACTGATGAACGCTGCCCGGGCGAAACTGGCCACGCTCCCCGTCAGCAACCGCCGGGAACCGATCGGGATGCTGCCCAAGGACGACAAGCCCCTCTTTACGATCAGCATCGAAAAAGGACAGGTCTACGTGGTCGACAGCCCCCGGCTGGAGAGCATCCTGGCGGTCACCCACCTCGACAGCGGTCAGGCCCGGGTGCGGTTCCTCGGCATTTTGGAAAATGCCGGGGTCATCGCCAAGCTGCGTGAAATGGGCATCCCCGAAGGCGGGACGGTGCGGGTCTCCGATACGGAGTTCACCTTCCACGACTAGGTTCCGATCGGTTGCGCCGGCTGAGGTTGCCGGCAGGCAATGGACCACGGTTAATCCCGTGGCCCATTGCCTTTTTGATTGGGCCGTCAGTCCATCCCGGGATCGGTGTCCACCGGCCGGAGATATGCCGGGGTGCCGTCACGGCTGAGCAGTGACTCACAGATGTCAGCAGGCGGAAAGATGCCGTCGCTGTGGAACGTGTCGACGATCGAGACGATGCCGTGATGGACGACCTCGTTCCAGGTATGAGCCGTCATAGAGCCGTCGGCCGTGACCCACCAGCCCCGACGCAGCCGAACGTCGAAGGGGAACCCGAACGCCCGGTCGACGGCGACGTCACCGGCCAACACGGCAAAGAGCACAGCAAAGTGACGGGCACCGCCCCCACCCAGAGCCGGGACGCTGCCAAGCAGCACGGGCCCGCCCTGGTGGACCTGCAGCCAGGCATCCTCCTGACCGGTCAAGGTGCGGATCAACTTGGCAATCGCCTGGCAGGCCAGGGTGACGACTGCCGAATCCGTGTGGGAACCACGCCCGAGCTTGATGTTTTGGGCAAGGACCTTGGCCTCGGTGCCCATGCGGCGGAGCATCAGGTCCCGGCCCCGGTCGACGACGAGGAACTCCGCCGCCCCCATGTCCAAGGGCGTGCGGCGGAAGACGGGGCCTGTGACGGTGTCGGTGCCGTCCGGATCGCCGACGGCGAATCCGTCCATGATCGGGGTGCGCAACCAGTCATGCCGCTGAAAGTCGCGTGCCTGCTGCAAGGCTTCTTCCACCATCGGAACGAAGGGCGGCAGCAGATTGGGGCAGCCCTGCTGGACCTGCTCGCCGCATTCGGGCCAGATCCGGGTCTTCGCCGTGACGGGGTGACCGTCCGACATCTGCATCATGCCGTCCTTGACGCCCTGAAAGTAAATTTCACGGCCTGCCTTGCGGTCCGTGCGGATGTGGGCCCCGATCGGGACGGCGTCCGTCAGGCCCAGCAGTTCCACGAGGGAAAACGTGCGCAGTTCGTGCCGGCATGATGGCCACAACTGGTCCAGCCAGCCCGGCTGGCGGCCGAATTTGGCGTGGACCCGACAGGCATCGATCCCCGACTCCGAAACGCCGGTAATCGCCCAGAGCGACCAGGCGTCATCCAGCCGTCGCGGATCCGACACCTTGGGCAGCAGTTCGAACGTCGTCCCCAGGACCAAAGACACGGCGGCCGTCCGGTACGCCAGCGGTCCCGCCATGGCCACGGAGGTCTGGCCCCCGTGGATGCGGGCATTGTCGGTCGTCCGGTACGTGGCCAGATTGTCCGCCGTCGGTTCGAGGATCCGGTCACTGCGGGTCGGGTCCACCAGGCGTTTCTGGTCGCCGATGATGATCTCGGTCCAGGCATGCACCGGGCCGTTGTTGCCCGATCGGCCCCGGACCAGCTCCGTGTCCAGGCCCGCTTCGTGGGCGAGGATCGCCATCAGCAGCGCCACATCGTGGCCGCAAGCACCGGGCTTGGCGAGGGCCCCCAGCATGACGGGCTCGCCGTGGCGTCCCTGGGCCTTGCCCGGACGCCACGGCTGGGCGACGTGACGGACCAAGGCGATGACCCGCTGGCAGACGAGCATGTCCCGGAACATCTGTGAACGGTTGCCCTGGCGTTCGGCCACAGTGGTCGCCATGTCCCGCACCTGCTTGACCAGCCAGGCCAATTGGGGATCGCGGATCCGGTCGACGACGGCTCTGGCCTGGCGGTGCTGTGGGAAGCCCGGCGGTCCGTCGTCGACGAACCCGTCCGGAATCAGGCCGGCGAGCCGCTGGGTCTGGCGATAGGTCCCGGATGGGGCGATGGCGTCGGGGCCCGGTCCGTGCAGAGGCGTCAGCGCCGGCAGGTGCAGGTTGCCGGGGATAATCTCGCCGGCCGGCAGGGAGGCCGTCCACTCGTCCTGCGGCCCTTCGGACAGCAACAACCAGGATTCCGGCAGATGGCCGTCCCGAAAGGCGGGCCGGATGCCCTGGAGGTAGAGGTTCCGTCCCTCCGACGTCCCCAGCAGGGTGCCGGCGGCAAGCAGGTCGGGATTGAGGGCCAGGATCGCCCCCCAGGGCATTTCCTGCAGCTGCGGGCGGCAGGCGACGTCGTCCGTCAGCGGGCCGCGGGCCAACAGCAGGCCATCATGGGAGCGCCCCATGCAGCACCAGATGGCCAGGGCGCCGTCGTCGGCACCGTCTTGCGACGTCCGCAGGTGGAGCGGGCCCCCGAAGTGGATGGCCGCCGGGTCGGGCAGGGTCCCGGCGGTGACGGGCCGCGGGTCGGCGATGCGGGACGCCGGTGAGAGGGCGGGTGCAGGCAGCATGAACGCCTGGGCGTGGCCGTGATGCAGCGGCGTGTGATCGGCGAAATAGGGGGTGTCGCGGTCATTGATCATTGCAGCGTCTCCTCAGGTGATGGCCCGTGCGACCTCCCGACAAGGAGTCCCGATGTGCATGGCCATCAGCCGGCACATACCCAACTTCATAAACGTTTACAAGTCCTTTGTCGAGTGCTATCTGTGCGGCGCCCCAAGCCGGTTGTATGCCTGCCGACCCCGCGCCGGCCAACAAAGACGCAAAGCCCAGGCGCAACCGACCCACAATCCGCCGTTTGTTGCGTATTATGAGACCAACCATCGAGAGACGAATGCTAAACAATGACTGACCTTTTTTCTGGCTACCAGACCGACCGCTTCTTCGATGAAATGTTTGAGGCGCCCGGCGTACCCCGGCCCCACTACTGCCAACTGATCAACCAACTCGCCGGGCTGAACGCGGGCGAGTTCGACCGCCACCGGCGGCAGGCGGATCGGGCTTTTTTGACTCAGGGCATCACCTTCACCGTCTACGGTGACGATGAGGCGACCGAGCGGATCTTCCCGTTCGACTTGATCCCCCGGATCATCCCCAGCGGCGAGTGGCGCCACATTGAACAGGGTTTGCGGCAACGCGTGCGGGCCCTGAACATGTTCCTCCTTGATATCTACGGCGAGCAGCGCATCCTGCGCGAGAACGTCGTGCCCCGTGACCTCGTGGAAGGGGCAACGAGCTTCCAGAAGGCATTCATCGGCATCCGGCCGCCCAAGGATCTTTACTGCCACGTCGGCGGCATCGACCTGGTGCGGGACAGCGACGGGACCTATTGCGTCCTGGAAGACAACCTGCGCTGCCCCTCCGGCGTCTCCTACGTCCTGGAGAACCGGGCCGTCATGAAGCAGGTCTTCCCGGAGCTGTTCACGAAGATGCGGGTCCGCCCCGTCGACCATTACCCGAACCAGCTGCTGGAGAACCTGAAGTTCCTCGCCCCCCGCACCAAGGAAAACCCGAACATCGTCCTGCTCTCGCCGGGCATCTACAACTCGGCGTACTTCGAGCATACGTTTCTCGCCCTGCAGATGGGTATCGAGCTCGTCGAAGGCCAGGACCTGGTCGTCGAGGCGGACCGGGTCTTCATGAAGACCACCGGCGGACTCAAGCAGGTGGACGTCATCTACCGGCGAGTGGATGACGCCTATCTCGATCCCGAAGTATTCCGCAGCGACTCCGCCCTCGGCTGTCCCGGGCTGATCCGGGCCTACCGGGCCGGCCACGTCGCCCTGGTCAATGCCATCGGCAATGGGGTCGCCGACGACAAGGCCGTCTATCACTTCGTCCCGCAGATGATCAAGTTCTACCTCGATGAAGAGGCCATCCTGCCGAACGTGCCGACGTTCCTCTGTGCCGATGATCTCGATCGCAAGTACGTCCTCGAAAACCTGCCGAACCTGGTGGTCAAGGCCGTCAACGAGGCCGGCGGCTACGGGATGCTCATCGGTCCTGCCGCCACACAGGCGCAGATTGCCGACTTTGCCAACCGCATCAAAGACAACCCCCGCAACTACATCGCCCAGCCTGTCGTCGATCTCTCCCGCCACCCGACCTTCGTGGACGGGGCCGGTGGCCAGGGCGCCTTTGGCGGTCGCCATATCGACCTGCGACCCTATGTGCTGATGGGCGACGACATCACAGTCATTCCCGGGGGCCTGACCCGGGTGGCCCTGCCGGCCGGGTCGCTGGTGGTCAATTCCTCACAGGGCGGAGGCAGCAAAGACACCTGGGTGCTATACGGAGAAGACTGAGTCGGGTTGCCAAACCCGTCTGGTGACATGTTTTAGAAAGACCCACTGAATGCTCAGCCGCACAGCCGCATCGTTTTACTGGATCGGGCGTTACACCGAACGGGCGGAATACAACGCCCGCCTGGTCAACGTCCACTATCACATGCTGATCGAAAGCGTCGACCGCAGTGACCATGTGCCCATCTGGCAGCGCCGGCTGGAGAACATGGGTGAACTTGACCGCTACACGGAGTTGTACGGGGACATCACCACCACGGCGGTGCTGGAATACTTCACGATCGATGCCCGCAACCCGAACGCCATGGTCAACCTGGTCGCCGCCGCCCGTGAAAACGCCCGCGGCATCCAGGACCAGCTGTCCAGCGAAGTCTGGCACCACATCAACGCCTTTCACCTGGCGATGAAGGACCTCACGCCCGAGGACCTCTGGCGCAACCCGCATGACCTGCTCGTCAAGGTGCGGGACGTCTGCTATACCCTGCACGGCGTCATCGGCAGCACGATGATGCACGATGAGGGCTGGAGCTTTTACCGCCTCGGCAAGGACATGGAGCGCACCGGCCGCACGGCCCGCCTGCTCGCCCACCCCGTCCTGATCGAGGCCGCCCGCGAGCCTGCGGCCATGTCCGAATACCACCAGTGCGTCGCTGTCCTCAAGTCGGCCAGTGCCTACGAGGCCTATCGCAAGGTCTACCGCTCCGCCGTCGTCCCCGTCAAGGTCGTCGATTTCCTCCTGCTCAACGATCGGTTCCCCCGCTCGGTGCATTTCTGCGCCCGCTCGCTGCGCACGGTGATCAACCGGTTGTCCGCCAGACCGGACGGGCCCGAGTCGCGTGAGCCCGAGCGCCTCATCGGCCAGTTGGCCGCCGATCTCGACTTCGTCAGCCTGGAGGAGGTCTACGATATCGGGCTGTCCACCTTCCTCGACGAGGTTGTCGCCCGCCTGGACCGGATCGGGGCGGCCATCGCCCGGACCTACTTCCGCCAGGGGGATCCCTCGCCGATCCGGCCCGCCGAGGCCCGCCGCCACCGCATCCCGATCATCCACGCCCCGACCCTGCAGGAGATGCAGTCGGTCCTCGCCATCCGGCACCATTTCGTCTACAAGTATGAATCGCCCGTCGCCGGCGTGCGGACGATGATGCGCCTCGCCCCGAACCAGCGCTACGGCCGTCAGCGCCTGCTCGACGTCCGCTGGCACATGGAGCCGCCCGGCGATTACCGGCATTACACCGACGCCTTCGGCAACCTCGTCTGGCAGATGGACCACACGCACATCCAGGACACCGTCGACTGCACGGTGGAGATGCGGGTCGAAAACCGGGCCAATTATGTCAGCGAAGGCGTGCTCGCCATCCAGGGGACCAGCCCGCACGAGACGGACAGCATCGTCGAGCCGGCCGAGTTTACCAGCCTGACCACCCTCGTCGATTCGTCCGAAGGCCTGCAGCGCCTGGCCCAGCGGGTGAAGGACCGGGGCGGCACGCCGATGGATCTGGCCGACGCCATCATGCACCAGGTCGGCGCCTGCCTGAAGTACGAGCCGGGCCGGACGCACGTCGCCACGACGGCCTCCGAAGCGCTCGCCCTGGCCGGCGGCGTCTGTCAGGACTTTGCCCACGTGATGATCGCCCTCTGCCGAATGCTCGATCTGCCGGCCCGGTACGTGTCCGGCTACCTGCCCGCCGAAGGGCAGATGCATGCCTGGCTGGAAGTGCTCCTGCCGGTCGGTCACGACCAGAGTCCCGTCTGGGTCGCCTACGATCCGCTGCACCAGCGCCGCTGCGACGAGCGCTACGTCACGGTGGCCGTCGGCCGGGACTACCAGGACATCTCGCCGACGAGCGGCTACTATTACGGCGATGCGAAGAATTCGTTGGTGGTCAAGGTTTCGGCGACTCTCGAGTCCCGTGGCCCGGCCGGCCGGGGGTTGGCCTCCATGGCTTTGGAAGCTGGCCCGGACACCGGGCGGGACTCCGCCCAGCAGCAGCAACAACAACAGCAACAGCAGCGTTGATGCGGGGGTGGTGCCCGTTTGACCGAAGTTCCGGTATCCTGCAAAGAGGCGGCTAAGGAAGCCCCATAGGAGTCCGCTTGCAGGCCACTTCGAGGGCTCGCCAGAGAGGGTCTGGGTCAACCCGATAGCGGTGTCGGTCCTGCCTAAGATCCTGGAGGATCTGTCGTCAGGCGCCTCTTGGCATCCGGGCCGTCCAAGACCCTCTCTGACGAGCCCTCGCACCGCTGGCATCTTGTTTTTGGACAAGCTCTTAAGGAGACTACGCGTGAACGTTCTCGGCAAACTGAGCGTCCTGCCCCGCATCCCGGCAGCGATCGCCGGCCTGCACGCCCTAGCCCAGAATCTGTGGTGGAGCTGGACTCCGCCGGCCCAGGCGCTGTTCGCCCAACTCGACGCCCCGCTCTGGGAGCAGGTCTCGAACAATCCGGTGGCCTTCCTGACCCGGGTCGATCAGGGCCTCCTGGATGCCGCCGCCGCCAATCCCGTCTATCTGGCCGCCTATACCCAGGTCCAGAGCGACTTCCAGGCCTATCTGGCTTCCGGTGAAGCCCGCTACGCCGAGCTCGTCGGCGGCGCCACCGACGTCCAGCCCAGCTACGCCCGCCCCGTGGCCTACTTTTCTGCTGAGTTCGGCCTGCACGAGAGCCTGCCCATCTACTCTGGCGGTCTGGGCATCCTCGCCGGCGATCATTGCAAAGCCGCCAGCGATTTGGGCGT
>JACMPN010000266.1 GCA_014377495.1 Candidatus Sericytochromatia bacterium | reverse complement strand
GTACACATCCGGGAACAAATCACCCCGACAATCCCGTCAGGTAAAGGGAGGGTGAGAAATGGTAAAGCAAACCGCAATTCCTCCGGTGCCGCAAGCGGTTTCCGGGCAAATCCGGCGTATCTGTTTCACTCTGCTGTACCTCGTGCTGACCCTGGCCCCGCCGGCCATCGTCGCCCAGTCCTAGAAGGATCCCATGGCCACTATGCCCTTTCGTCTGGTGGAAATCCCCCAACCCCGTGCTTCCGAAAACCGCTGGTTTTTCGTCCTCGGCCTGTTCCTGGCCTATGCCCTTTGCCGCATTCTCGCTTAGAAGCTGCTGCTGGATGGTCCATGGCACCTCGCCTGCGGGCCGAACGCTTCCTATTGGCCCGTGAAGACCTCCGCTTAAGGCACGACTGTGATCCAGCCCTTCATGCTGGGGTGAAAATTGCAAGCGTAGCCAAACGTACCGGTCTGCGACAACGTGATCGGGGCGCTGCGGTCACCTCCGGCCAGCAGCCCCGTTGCCGTGAATGAGCCGGGCGGGCTCGGTGTCGCCGTGTGCGGCACGCTGTCGGCATTCGCAGGGATCACCGTGCCGCCTTTGCTGACGGCCACCGTTTCCGGCTGGAACTGAAACCCCGTGATCTTGACCGTCACCTGTTTGGCGGCCGCCGCATTCTGAACGGCGCCATTGCCCGGGGCTACACCTGATGAGCACCCGGCCGCAACCATCACTGCCACCGTCAGACCGAGCCATGATTCAACACTCACCGGCATGACGTGTTCTTTTCGGGACTCAATGACCGGACGAGCGCATCAGGACGATGCTGGCCTCGTACAACACCATGACCAGGCCGGCCATCAGGCCCTGGGTGACCAGGTCGGGGGACGGTGACAGGACCATCCCCAGGAAAAACCCGCCCAGCAGCGCATACCTGCGCCACCCCGACAGCTGTTTGCTACGCAGCAGGCCGGTCCAGCCCAAAGTAAAGAGCCCCACGGGCAACTGACACAGCAGGCTCACGGCAAACACGACCGCCCCGGCAAACCGGACGTATTCACCCAGCAAAAGCATCGCCTGGACCTTGACGGGGGCAAAACCCAGCAGGAAAGCGAGCCCGGTCGGCTGCAACAGAGCATAGGCGAACCAGCCGCCAAGCAAAAACAGCACGAGACTGGCTCCCAGCAACGGCGCCAGCCACCGTTGCCCGTCGGGGCTCAGTCCCGGCCAGAGGAATGCCCCCAGTTCAAATGGCAGCCGGGGCATTGCCAGTGCGATCCCGGCGTACAGGCTCAGCGGGATACTGGTAAGAAAGGCCTCACTCGGCCCAATCACGCCGAACTGGATGGTTCCTGCCGGCACGAGCAGCCACCGGTGTGGGCCATCTCTGCCGGCAAAAAGGTCAGTATGGGCCCGTTTGCCACCACAGCGGATGGCGATACGGTCGTCCAGGCTGCGATGCCGGCCCTCCTGGGTGCCGTCGCCGCCATGGCGATCACAAGGGAGCCCAGTGGTGGACTGCGGCAACCGACCGGTACCATCCTCCCCAGCGGACAGCCGCCGAAGAACCCTGCCTAAGGGTTGGCTGAAGCCAACGGCTTCCCCAAACGCGACACCGCCGGCAAGACTTGTCTCGCCGGCGGTGTCGTGTTGAGTCCCGGTTTTAGTTTTTGGACAGGGGGATGGGGCTGGCTTCCTCGGGGAAGGTATAACCGCATTTGACGTCGGGCATGACCATGTCGCGCTCGGCAATGTCCCGGGCATCGATCGGGAAGCGGATGCAGTTGCCGGGCTTGCGTCCCTGAATGCCACAGGCGTACATGCCGTCGGTCTCGACGAGCATGGGGCACTTGTAAAGCAATTTGCAGCAGGCGCCGCAACGGGTACAGGAACCGCCCCGTTTGGCCATGGCTGCTTCGAACTTCTTGGGGGTCAGGATCGGCATCATGAAGCGGCGAACCTTGCCCCAGGTCATGCGAGCCATTTGCTTGGGGGTATACATTGGTGCGGCACCTCGCCTGATCGCTTATCCACAGAGTTCGGATGTGTGTTCAGCATACCGGAGGGACGGCATTCGGCAAGGGTGGCCAACAAGACAGCGCCAGTGTAGCGGGTCTCTGCCCCCACGGAGAACAACAGGAATTGAGCGGTTGTTTCCGGACAGGGGCCTTGCCGTCCAATCAAGACTGCGTTAACGTTAGTGAGTGCGCCGGGGTGGCGAAATTGGCAGACGCGCTAGGTTCAGGGTCTAGTGTCTTTACGGACGTAAGGGTTCAAGTCCCTTTCCCGGCACCACGCACTTTGAGCGGGGCCCGATCTTCGGATCGGGCCCCGGTTTCGTATGGCCCTGCCGTCGCAGACCGCATCGGTTGCCGAAGTTTGGCGGACATGGCCGACCGCCGTCCGGTGTGGGCGTACGCCAGACGGTCACTTGGTTTACGGTCCCAGGGTGACCTCTGGTCATCTGTCACGATGGATCTGATCCGACTACCGCACATGGGCCGGATCCAGTGTGAGGAGATCCGCATGCGTGTTGGCCATGGCCTGCTGTTCGTTCTGCTCGTCACGACCGCGCTGCCGGCATTCGCCCAGGCACCGCCCGCAGCCCTGCCTGCCAAGCCGCAGCAGGGCCAACAGGCGAGGGCCTCGTTCAGGATTGGGGATCGTGAGGTCTTCCAACTGGCTCCGGCTGGCGGCATGACGGCCGAGGAACGGGCCCGCGCTTCCCGCAGCGCCCTGATGAGTGCCCTGACCCCGGAAACCGGCAAATCGATCGTCAGGCCCTTCAACCTGCCGGGTGATGTGACCACCCGGGTCGCCAACAACCAACAGGTCGTTTTGTTCCGGGGCAAGCAGATCGCCTCCGTCACGCCGCCCGACGTCCAGGCCTCCGGCATGTCCGCCGAGGCCCTGGCAGACCGGTGGGCCCGCAACCTCCGTGATGGCCTGGCCGGCCTCAACGTGGATGAGCGCACGGCCTATTCCGCCATCCGCGACGCGTTCACCGTGGCGGCGGCAGGGGCGCCGACTGGCGAAACGACGGGAACGGGCGGCGGTGGACCTGACGATCAGTTGGCCAGTCGGATCCGGGACCGACTGCGTTACGATCGGCGACTGAGTAAGCAGAAGGTCATCATCGACGTGCGCCGGGGTGAGGTGACCGTGCGGGGAACCGTCCCCGATCAGCAGACCGAGGATCAGATCCTCGATACCGTGCGGAATACCGAAGGCGTCAATCAGGTCCGCAGCGATCTGCGCATCCAGGGTCGGTGACCCCGACTGGCCATAGCACTCGCAGGCACTTGTTTAACCGACGCCTAAACCGCCCACCCGTCGGTGCCACCGCCATGCGCCGCACGGCCTCCACCATGTCAGCGGTGGTAAAGCCCAGCCGGGCCGACGGGTGCATGGTGTCGTCAACACTGAATTGGTGGGCCGTGTCAATGAGCAGGCCCGACCTCAGGGAACGCTCTGCCCAGGCGTCCATCGAGATTCCCGAGGTGGCGGTCACCCAGAGGGCCGTGCCTCCGGGCGGCAAATTGAAAGGTCAGGGCGTCGCCCAGTTGGGCATACAGTGTGGCGGCCAGCGCATCTTGACGCATGGCATAGGCCTGACGGGCGCGCTGGAGATGGCGTTGCATCTCGTGGTCCCGGATGACTGCGGCCGCTGCGTCTTCGATGGTCAGATCACCCTGACGGTCGATGCCTTGGCGCAGGTGGACCCATGGTGCGTTCCGCATGCCGGGCGGCACCATGAACCCCAGCCGGAAGCCGGGCCCAAGGACCTTCGAAAGGGTACCGAGGTAGATGACCACCCCGGCCTGATCAGCCGCCGCCAAAGGGGAGTACGGGCCTGCCGTCATAGTGACAGTCATGGTTGTAGTCATTTTCGATGATGGCGAAACGGTGCGGACTTGCCAGGTCCAGCAGCCGGCGCTCAGCGGACAGACACACGTTCATAGGGTATTGGTGTTGGGGCGTGGTGTCGGTGGCTTGGATCCGTTCGGTTGCCAGCAATCTCTCCGATGCCGCCACGTCGAGACCGTCGGCATCCACAGGGGTCGGCACCAGCCGAGCGCCTGTCTCTTCCGACGCTGCTCGCGTTTCCCGATGTCCCAGGGCTTCGGCCGCCACTACGTCGCCCGGCCACCGTATGCGCGTTCCGCAGCCGCCATCCCGTCTGGGCGAACTTCGAGCCGCTGTGGGTAGCGCCCCCCGGCTGGGATCCGGCGAATCCGCTCGCCTAGCCCGACATCCCCGCCGTCCCGGCCGAGACGGCCACCAAGTACCGCCCCCCGGTGACGCCGGGACGTGAGGCGTACGCGCGCAACCAGTTTGTCCCCGCCCTGATCGGCTTCGCCCTGTTCCTCGAGACGTTCCTGGTCCGAGCGGTCTGGCTCGTGGCCCTGAGGGTCGTCGGCACGGTCACGACCCTGGTGACGGTGGGCAGGATCCTCGATGCCCGAGCCTGGGCGTAGCCCGCTGAGTCGGCCCGCTTCGTGGCGCTGGCCGGCGCCATGGCGCTCGTGCCTGTCCTGGCTCTGCCCTGGCGGATCGCCGGAATGCGGCTGGCAGCGTTGGCCTTAGGCGGTTTTGTCCGGCTGCATCTGGGCAGCAGACTCCGTAATAAGAGAGGCGCCTGAATAATTGACTTCCTGCGATGCTGATGCAGCGGCTGCCCGCTCATGATCACGCCCCGTTACCGACCCGGACCCCCATGGGCGCGTCCGTAACCCCGTTACCGGTTAGGTCTACGGAAATCAGGCGCTGAAACGACCGCAAGCTTCGATGAGGGGTCAGAGTCACCGTCGGCAATACGTTTGAGAGCTTGGCACTCCCATGATGAGCGTCTAGACTGAGGCTATGGACATACGCTTCCCTTTTCCGTTGATCGGCCAGACTTCGGTCGTCACCAAGGCGACAACCGCCCTGATCAGTGAGGCGCCGGACTCCCGGGTGGCGATCCTGACCGGTGAGTCCGGTTCCGGACGCTCGCGCCTGGCAGCCGCGATCGCCGCCGGGTTTCCGGGTCGTGTGCTGCACCTTTGCAGTGTGTGGTGGCGGGCGGACGCTCCGGATCATGGCTGGCAGCCCTTATTTGCGCCGGCCTGGGGTTTGGTCGTGCCGTCGGCCGATGCCGTCGGCGGACTGGTGCAGCGGGACCGGTTTGTGGCCAGCCTGCAGCAGCGGTTGCACGCCCTTGGGGAGACGCCCTGCCTGCTGGTTTGGGACGATGCGGATCGGCCCGATGTGGATCAGGCGGGGATCCTGGCCGAGGTGTGGGCGTCCCGCCCGTCCGGTTTGGCCTTGCTGCTGGTCGGTGAGCCGCCGGTGGCAATCGCCGGACAACAGTGCCCCGTCCCGGCCCTTGACGCCGCCGAAACCGCCCGCCTGGCGGCGGCGTTCGCCGCCGAACTTCGCCTGCCCCTGCCGGCCGGCCTGCCGCCTGAGGCCACGCCGGTGCAGCTGCGCGAAGCCATCCGGGCCGGCCGGATCGGGACGGACGTCGGGTTCGCTGCCGGCTGGCCGGCGTTTTCGCCGGCACTCCAGACCTCGTTG
>JACMPN010000265.1 GCA_014377495.1 Candidatus Sericytochromatia bacterium | reverse complement strand
GGCGGCATCGAGCACGGCCCGGGCGTGGCCGCCACCGCCAATGACGATTAGCTCCCGGTGGAGGTCGGCGATCGGGGATGTGAGCGGGGTGGAGGGCATTGAAGACCGTTCGGCAAAAGCAGGCACATCGTTAGGGCAGTCCGGCGGTTAACCGCTCCCAGTCTAACATGCGGCTCAGGGTCAACCCACGGGGGGTGTCGGCCAGCGTTTGAGCGGCGGATGCGGGATCACCCACGCTGTCAGGATCGCCTGGATGCGGGCGGCGGCATGGCCGTCCCCGAAGAGGCCAGGGAGCGCCTGCAAGCCGGCCCGCCACGTGGGGTCCATGGCCTGCGCCAGTGCCGCCACAATGGCGGCCGGATCCGCCGGCACGTCGACGACATGGGCATCGCGCAGGCGGGCGGCCTGGCGCGCGCCGGCGGTCACGGCCGGGAGATGCCCGGCGGGGGCCTCGATCAGGGCGCTGGAGCTGTTGCCCAAAATGATGTCGGCCTGCTGCATCATCCCCCAGAAAAACTGTTCACCCAGTGCATCCACCGCCACCCGTCGGGGGCCCTCACCGGCCGTCTGCATGACGGTTCGCACGGCGGCATGGCCGGGATCAGCGTTCGGCAGGGTGATCACATAGGTGGCCGGCCAGGCCCCCATGGCGGCGGCCACGGCGAAGGCGTCAGCGGCAGGGTCGGCGGACAACGTGGTCGGGTGCACCGTGACGAGCACGACGGGCGGATTGAGCGTTAAGCCCAGCCGGGCTTCCAGCGCTGCCCGGTCCGGCAGGTCCGGGCGGTGCAGGTTGTCCAAACCCGGGGCACCGACCACGTGAATGGTCGCCGGGTCTTCCCCCATGGCGATCAATCGGGCCGCATGGTCCGCATGGCTGACCAGATGCAGGTGGCTGAGCTTGGAAATGGCGTGGCGCAACGCATTATCGATGGCGCCGGCTGTCTCTTCACCCCCATGCAGGTGCACGATCGGGATGGTGAGCAGCGTCGCCGCCTGTGCTGCGGCGAGCGTTTCGTATCGGTCGCCGGCGAGCAGCAGGGCATCGGGCCGGAATCGGGCGAGGGCGTCGCCAACGGCGTGCAGGGCAAGGCCTGCAGCGTGCCAGGCCGGGGCGTCCGGGTCGGCGAGCCATTCCAGTACGGCATCCGGCGTGCAGCCATCGTCGTCCAGTTGGGTGACGGTACGGCCAAAGGCGGCGGAGGCGTGCATGCCGCCGGCCAACACGATCAGCTCGAAGGCGGGATCGGCCTTGAGGCGCTGACAGGTGCTGCGGAGGATGCCCCAGTCCTGCCGACCACTGGTCAGAATGGCCAGGCGCATCCTAAGGGGCATCCTGCCAGACCGTGTGACGCAATTTCCAGTCGCCCGTCGCCTTGCTCCACAGATGGGGCGAGCGGAAGGTGTCGGCCAGTACCAGGAAGGAATCGCGGGTCATTTCGGGCTGGGCGAACTGTTTAAAGGCCTCGGGGAATTCGGCCTGGGTGATCGAGAGGTAGCGGAAGATCTCGCTGGCGAAGCGTTCCGGCCATTCACCATCGAACCGCTTGACCAGGGCGACACCTTCCTCACGGGTGATGTCGCCGGAGCGGATCTCCTGGGCGGCGTCGTAGGTGGCCCGGCCGATGCCGAATTTGATGTTGGTCGTGTAGTAGTGGAAATCATCGATTTTATCGTCGATGGAGTTGTATTTGCTGTAGGTGCCGGGGGTGCGCTCCGGAGAAGCCTGGAACCCTCCGTGCTCGACGGCATAGTAGTAGCAGGACTGCGGGTGCCAGGGCAGATAGTAGCCCAGGTAATGGACTTCGATGTTGTTTTTGCGCAGCAGTTCCGGGTCGCTAGGCAGGTAAGGCTCCAAATCGACTTTTGGCACTCCATAGCGCTGCTGCAGGTCGGCCATGGAGACGCCGCCGAGGAAAATCTCCTCATCCGGCGGCCGGCTGAAGTAGCTGCTGTCCCGGAGGGGGCTGTCCGTGTCTTTGATGGGATTGCCGTATTCGGCTTCGTTTTCACCGTAAAAGATGAGCGGAATACCGAACCGGACGGCCATCTGGGGGGCCAGGTTCTTTTGGCCCAGCACAAAGGGCTGGAACGGATGAAACAGGTTATCGACGGCCAGACGGGTGAGCAGGCGGTGGACCCGGCCGTTCGGGGTGGAGAGGAAGTTGTCGAAGCCGGCATGGATCCAGGCCTGGAAGTTCTTAAATCCCCAATCGGTGTAGAGATGGGGGGCCCAGGTCACCGTCAGCGGGTGCATACCGTATTCGTACTTCAGCTTGTGAGCCGTGTAAAAGCTGTCTTTGCCACCGGAGCCGGGGACGAGGCAGTCATACTGGCCGTCATTGCGGCGGTAGCGGTCACACAGGGCGCGCAGGTCCCGGTCTCGGGCGTCCCAGTCGATCGTATTGCGCTTCCGTTCGGTGAACCGGCAGGCGTCGCAGATCCCTTCCGAGTCGAATCCGATGGTCGCTTTCGCCGTGCTGCGCTGGTGCTTGAATTCCAAAGCGGAGTTCGGCCGCTGGTTGGAGATGACGCAGCGTTTGCAGTAGTGGACTTGGCGGGGCAGGCCGTACAGGGCCGTCAGGTCAGAGGTGGTCGGATCCAGAGTATCGGTCATGCGGTCCTCGGAACGGTTGGGGGACGGATGCAGCGGTGACAGTGGGAAGCCTAGGGCCTGCCAGGAGGTTTTGCAACCGGCTCACCGTGGGGCTTTCACTGCTGCAGGAAGGCGCTGAGGATGCCGAGGCCGGCGGGCCCGCTCTTTTCGGGGTGAAACTGGCAGCCGCTGACGGGCCCGTGCTGGATCACCGCCGTCACCGGGTGGCCGCCGTAATCACAGGTGGCCAGCAAACCAACAGCCGTGCGGGCATCCGGCGCATAGGAATGGACGAAATAGACCATCGTTTCCGGCGCAGTCGCCGCCAGAATGGTCCCCGCCCAGGACCGGTCCCCCGGCACCAGGCGGTTCCAGCCGATCTGCGGCACTTTGAACCCGGCGGCCGGCGCCAGGCGGATGACCCGGCCCGGCACCAGGCCCAGGCCCGGATGATCCCCGAACTCGTCGCTGCCGTCGAACAACAGCTGCATGCCAAGACAGATGCCCAACAGCGGCCGACCCTGACCGACGGCCATGTGCAGGGCTTCATCGAGGCCCCGTTCCCGCAACAGCCGCATCCCGTCAGGAAAGGCGCCCACACCTGGCAGGACGAGCCGTTCGGCACTGGCGATCACTTCGGGCTGATCCGAGACGGTGACGGTCGCCCCCAGATGGCCCAGGGCGTTGATCACGCTGTTCATGTTGCCGACGCCGTAGTCGACGACGGTGACCGTAGTGGTCATTGGCGCACCTCGAACCCGGCGGCTGCCAGGGCGGTTTTGCAGTCGCCCACAGTGGCCAGGTTGTAATGCAGCAGACTGGCGACCGCTACGGCGTCCGCCCCTGCTTGGAAGGCGTCCGCCAGGTGATTCACGGTCCCGGCGCCCCCACAGGCGATGACCGGTACGCCGAGGATGGGTCCGAGCGCACTGACGAGCGGTAGGTCGAACCCCTTGCGGGTGCCTTCTTGATCGATCGATGTCAGCAGGACCTCACCGGCCCCCAGGTCAACGGCCCGTTTCGCCCATTCGACGGCATCGATGCCAGTGCGCTCCCGGCCATTGTCGGTGAACGCTTCCCAACGGCCGTCTGGCTGGCGCTGGGCTTCGATGGAGATGACGATGCACTGGCACCCAAAGAGGCGGCTCGCCTCGGTGATCAGGCTGGGCGTGTTGATGGCGGCCGTGTTGATCGCCACTTTGTCGGCGCCGGCCCGCAGCAGGCTGTAGACGTCTTCGACGGAGCGGACGCCCCCGCCCACGGTCATCGGCACGAAGACCTCTGCGGCCGTCTGGCGGACCACATCAGCGAGGTTGTTGCGGCCGTACAGACTGGCCACGATGTCGATAAAGAGCAGTTCGTCGACGCCCTGATCGTAGTATTTGCGGGAATAGGTGGCCGGCAGCCCGATGACCCGCAACCCTTCCAGGTGGATGCCCTTGACCAGGTTGGGACCCTTGATGTCCAAACGGGCGATCAGGCGGCGGGGGAGCGGCTTGAGTTGGCTCATGCGGGGTAACGACTCACTGGATCAATTCGGGTGGCAACCCGGCGGGATCGAAGTCGGCAGGAAGGACCGGGGAGCCTGCCAGCACGGGCCGAGCCAGGCGCAGGCCGTGCAGACGATCGTACCACTTCGGCGCCAGGCCGGCCTCAGGACGCAGGATGGTTACGGCTCCCTGGGACACCGATGCCCCGGCCGCCAGGTCCTGATCCCAGTGCAGGCTCTTGCGGGCCACGGCAGCGACGGCAGCCTCGCTGGGTGTCGGCCGCTTTTCGCCGTGACCGAGGGCGGCTTCCGTCCGGCGCAGGGCCAAAACTAGGGCGGCCAATTCCGCCGGTTCCAGCGACGCCGCATGGTCGGGGCCGGGCATGGTCCGATCGAGGGTGAGGTGTTTTTCCACGACGCAGGCCCCCAGGGCGACGGCGGCGACGGCCACGTCCCAGCCTATCGTATGGTCAGACCAGCCCACCGGTACGTGGAAGGTGTCTTGCAGCGTGCGCATAGCCCGCAGATTGCAGTCCGCCGCATCGGCCGGGTAGGTGCTGACGCAGTGCAACAGGATCAGGGACGGATTGCCGTTCGCCCTGACGGTGGCCACGGCCGCCGCCACTTCGGCGAGATCCGCCATGCCGGTGGAGAGCAGGAGCGGCAGGCCGTAGCGGGCTAACTGCGCCAAAAACGGCAGGTTGGTCAGATCGCCCGAGGAGACCTTCAGGGCGGGGACGCCGAGACCGACGAGGAAGGCGGCATCATCCGGGGCGAACGGCGTGGACAGGAAGGGGATTCCCTGCGCAGCGGCCCGGGTCTGCAACGGACGATGCGCGTCCCGGCTGAGTTCCAGGGCTTTGAGCATCGCCTGTTGAGAGAGGGAATCATCGGCCAGGTTGGCGGACTGGTAGGCGGCTTTGGCGGCGGTCGGGGTGGCCAGGGTGGCCGCCTGGAAGGTTTGGAATTTGACGGCATCGGCGCCCGCTTTGGCGGCGGCATCGACGAGAGCGGCCGCCAGGGCGGGATCGCCGTTATGGTTCACGCCCGCTTCAGCGATGATCCAGCACGGCTGCCCCGGACCGATCAGACGTCCGGCGATGGAAACGGGGGTCACCATGCGGTCCATCCACCATCAACGGCCAGCACCTGTCCGGTAACATAGCGGGAGAGGTCGGAGGCCAGAAAGACCAGCCCGCCGACGATGTCCGCTTCGGTGGCCATGCGGCCGAGCGGCGTGCGGGCGGCGTAACGGTTCTGGAAGACGGCCGGTTGGCTGCGTTCGATCCCGCCCGGGGCCAGGCAGTTCACCCGTACGGCCGGGGCCATCGTGGTCGCCCAATAGCGGGTGAGCTGGACGATGCCCCCTTTGGCGGCAGCGTAATAGGCCGGGTTCCCCATGGTTGTGTCGGCATACAGGCTCGGGTCAGGCCCGACCAGGCCGTAGATGGAGGCAATGTTGATGATCGTCCCGTTGCCACTGGTCTGCAATGCCGGAAATGCCGCCTGGGTAACGACAAAGGTACCGTTCAGCATCACCTTGAGGTCCCGGTCCCAACGCTCCAAGTGCTGGGCGGTGATGGCCAGACCGTCTGGGGCTTTGTCACCCGGCGGATAGGCTGCGTTGTTTACCAGGATGTCCAGCCGGCCGGTCTTATCCTGCAGCGAGGCGACGGCCGTTTGCACGGAATCGGGATCGGTGACGTCGGCGCCGATTGCCAGGACTGGGTGGCCGAACTGGGCCTGCAGGTCGGAGGCCATAGAGGTCGCGGCCGCAACGTCGAGATCCAACAGGGCGACGGTGGCCCCGAGTTCGGCCAGTCCGGCGGCGAAGGCCCGGCCCAGATGGCCGGCTCCGCCCGTGATCAGGGCGACACGGCCGGTCAGGTCCAGTTGGGAGGCGACAGTGGCCATCTCAGGGCGCCAGCCAGGGAAACTGCATCAACCCAGCCTGGAGGGCCAGTTCGGCATGTTGGAAATCGGCCAGTTCGTCGATATGGGCGGCCCGTTCTTCGGGGATGATCAGCATCCGTTGCAGACCGGTCATCCAGTGATCGCCTTCGATCCCTAAGAGGTAATCACGCCGCCAGAGGTAGAGGGTGGCGTTGATCCGGTAGATCGGTGGTACGTCCTGCCGGCGGGTGTAAGTGGCCGCATCGGCAAAGGCCGGCGCCATATAGCCATCTTTGGGTTCGACGCAGACCCAGCGGGGGTTGAAGCGTGGCTCTGACACGGAGACGACGCCCTGAGCGGCCGGATCATTCGCCAACATGGCCAGGGCTTCGGTGATGTCGCCCGGCAGCCGTCCGGGACTGGTCGGATCGAGGAGGAGCAGGATTTCGTACCGTTTGCCGTCCTGCTCTTCCATGGTGCGCAGGGCATGCTGAAGGACGGGCATCATCGGGGTGGCATCCCCGGCCAGTGCGGCCGGCCGCAAAAAGGGTACGTGGCCGCCGGCAGCCCTGGCCACGTCAGCGATACCCGGATCGTCCGTGGAGACGATGCAGCGATCGATTTGCGGAGTCATGGCCGCACAGCGCAGGGAATGCACGATCAGCGGCAGGCCGCCCAGGAGCCGAACATTTTTGCCCGGCAACCCTTTGGATCCGCCCCGGGCGGGAATCACTGCCAGGACGGGATGGGTCAGGTTTGCCATGGCAGTATGGTCTCCTCGTGGCCAATGGTCGCCGAGCGGCGGGCGGCATCGCACAGGCTGATGGCGAAGGCGCCGTCGTCCAACGTTGCCAGTTCAGGCGCCGGTTGGCCAGTGATGGCGGTCAAAAAGCTGGCGAACTGGTCCGTCATCATCGCCTCCCTGGTTTGGGCACAGGCCTCTTGAATGGGTGCCTGACCGGGGCATTCCAGGGTCACGGTTTGGGCAATGGCATCCCAGGTCAGGTCGCCCCATGCCCCATGGGCCCGCAACTGCCGGCGGGGGATGCGGCTGAGGTAGTCGAGCCGCAGCGAGACGCTGACGTCGCCCGGTGCCTGCCAAAGCAGATCGGCGCCAGCTTCGGAGGCGATCTGCAGCCTGAGCCCGTCCTGGAGCGTGCAGCATACCGCTGCCGGCCGTCCGAACAGCCAGGTGGTGTAATCGATTTCGTGAATCAGGTCGCGCAGCACGCCGCCTTCGTCGGCCCTGGCTGCATACGT
>JACMPN010000264.1 GCA_014377495.1 Candidatus Sericytochromatia bacterium | reverse complement strand
GGTTTTTCAAGGCCACCTTGGCCGTGCCCCCGGTCACCGCCGGGCCAGGGACGACCATGCTTGACCGTAAAGCACCCGTTCACGGCGGCCGTTTGCCCCCGACCACACCACAAATGGCCGGCTTCATCAGAAGCCGGCCATTTGTGGTGTGATCGGGGGCAAACGACGTCAGTGAACGGTTGCTTCACGTTCAAGCATGATCGTCACTGGCCCGTCGTTGACGAGGGCCACGGCCATGTCGGCCTGGAAAATCCCTGTGGCCACAGTAACGCCACAGGAGCGCACCGCTGCGACAAAGGACTCGTACAGCGCTTTGCCCTGATCCGGTGGGGCGGCTCCGACAAAACTGGGCCGCCGGCCACGGGCACAGTCGGCATACAGCGTGAACTGACTGACCGCCAGCACCGAGCCACCAACATCGCCAAGGGCCAGGTTCATTTTGCCCTCGGCATCGGCAAACAGGCGCAGTCCGACGACCTTGTCCGCCAGCCAGTCGGCCTCTTTGGCCGTATCGCCCTGGCCGACTCCGATGAGCAGGAGGTAGCCCCGACCGATGGCACCGACAATGGCGCCGTCGACCGTGACCGATGCTTCGCTGACCCGTTGCAGCAATACCCGCACAGGACCTCGCCTCCCTTGTCGTTCAGCCCTTCAGGCTGGAAGTGTCCGACGCAAAGGGGGCCGTGTGCCACTTCGGGGCAGCCGGATTTGCTGCGGGCTTTGCCGCCGGTGCAGCGTTGACGATCCCGCCCAAGCCGCCGAACAGCAATGCTACGGTGATCAGGGTGCCGGCGGTCGAAGCCAATCGGGTCATGATGGTCTCTCGATCAGGCAGCGGATGGGCGACATGGCTGATTTGGCTGGGCCGCCGCAGGACGGACGCCGGTGGCACTGTAGCACTTCGGACTACAGTCGTTGCAGCCGGACCGCCCTGACATCAGGGGTTTCAGCTGACCGTTGGCAGTGACCGCACTGCTGAAAGACCTGTCCTACCGCCACCCCGCCTAGGTGTCGGGCTGTAGATGCCGTAACATGCATTCGTATCCTGGGGCGAACCATACATGTTTCAGCACTACGTGCTCATTCGCAACCCTTACGCCCGCACGAACGTATTTCGCTGCTCCGGGCCCTGTCCGCACGCGTCCGCCGACGGCACCGTCAGCGCTTTTGCTGTGCTCACGCAGAGCGGTTGCTTTCCCAGGGGATGCAGCAGTGATGCGGCGCCCCGCTTGTTGCTGAGCATCGATCAGTACGCCAAGTTCGAACAGGAACTGGACCAGTACGATTACACACTGAACCTGCTCTTCGGCACCCAGGTGACCCTTAGCGGCACAATCAAGGCGATCGAGACCCGGATGAACCGGTATGTGCCGACCATCCTGAACGGCTACATGCTGCAGTTGGAGATGGTCGCCGTCACGGAACACGTCCGATTCGCCGAAATCTGGCTGTACCTGTCTTCGGACGAATTCGACCGCTATGACCTGCAGCCCGGTGACCGGCTGACGGCCGAAGGGCGCTTTTTCGTCAATACGCAGGACGTCCACCGGGTAGAGATCAAACGCGTCACCCGACTCGTCGTCTTCCGGCCGGTGGGCCGTTGGCAGCGCCTGCTCGAAAGCGCCCGCTCCGTGGCCGAAGCCCTGCGCCTGCCGATCAAGGGCCATACCCGGGGTGGCTGGACGCGGTTCCGGGTATGACCTGACCCGTGAGCCTGACCATCGTCAGCGTCGGCAAACTCAAGGAATCCCATTGGCTGACCGCAGCCAGGGACTACCTCGAGCGCCTGCAACCCTACGAACCGACCACCATCATCGAGGTGGCCGACGAGAAGCTCGGCAGCGATGAAGCGCTCGCCCGCACCCGCGAGGCCGAGCGCATCCGCAAGGCCACCCCCGCCCAGGCCTATCGCATCGCCCTGACGGAACGGGGCGAGGGGGTCACGTCGGCGGCCCTGGCCCGAAAGCTGGCGCACCTGGCCCTGCACGGCCAGTCGGCACTGGTCTTTTGGATCGGGGGGGCCAGCGGACTGGACCCGGCCCTGGAAACGGAAGCGGACTGGCGCATGGGCCTCAGCCGCCTGACTCTGCCCCACCAGGTGGCTCGCGTGTTGCTATTGGAACAACTCTACCGGACGCACCGCATCCGGGCCGGACATCCCTACCACAAGTAATTTCGCGCTATCACACCGTCGGATTGTGACCGATGCACTAGTCGGCGCTTGTTAGCGCGCCTACGCTAACAGGAGGTAATCGTGCGACAGACAGGATTTGCCCGTGTCGAACCGACCCATTGCTTTATACGACTCCGGTGTCGGGGGCCTCAGCGTCCTTCAGGCCGTGAGCCGGCGCCTGCCCAACGAAGCCCTGCTTTACGTAGGGGACAACGCACGCGTGCCGTACGGGGGTCGCCCGACCGAGCAGATCATCGACTTCAACCGGGAGATCATCGACTTTTGCGTGGCCCAGGGCGCCAAGATTATCGTGGCCGCCTGCAACACCTCATCCGCCCTGGCCCTGCCCCAGTTGCGCAGCCAGTCCCCCGTGCCCCACTACGGCACAGTCAATGTCGGTGCCCGCCAGGCCGAGCCCTTCAAGCGGGTGGCCATATTGGCCACCGAAGCCACCGTCCGCAGCCACGCCTATCGGGACGCCCTGGTGGCCGGCAACCGCTGGACCGAAGTCATGGAGCTGGCCTGCCCGACCTTCGTGCCGATGGTCGAACAGGGTGAGGTCGAAGGCGACCATGCTTATGACGTCGTCTCGGCGGCAGTGGCCCCGCTGCTGGCGTTCGCCCCTGAGGCAGTGATCCTCGGCTGCACGCATTACCCGCACCTGCGCCCCCTGATCCAGTTGGCCCTCGGCCCACGGGTCCAGTTGATCGATCCGGCGATGCAGGTCGCCGACGACGTCGCCAATTTCCTGGAGACCTGCGGCTTGCTCAGCACCCAGGCCGATCCCAGCCGCCGTTTCTTTACCAGTGGATCGCCCCAGCAGTTCCGGGGTTTGGCCGAACAGTTCCTCGGTGAGTCCGTGGGTCTGGTCTGGCCGACGACACTGGAGGTGCTGCCACTGGCAACAACTGCCTGAAAGGCCGTGCTGGCAGAGCCCAGCGAAGAAGGGTTCGTCTGAAGGCGTCCTGGCCTGCCCAAGCGCTAGGAGGCCTTCAGACGAACCTTTCGGGTGAGTGGCACAATCGTTCAGAACGGGCGCCCACCGATTGGTGGGCGCCCGTTTCGCTGTCTGGGCGGTCAGCTGCCGTAGCGGCGTGGTTCCACGAAGAACTTGATCGCCGTCCGGTCTTCACCGTTGATTTTCACGTCCACGAAGGCCGGCACGCAGATGAGGTCGATCCCGCCCGGAGCAAGATAGCCCCTGGCGATGGCGATGGCTTTGACCGTCTGATTGATGGCGCCCGCCCCGATCGCCTGCAGTTCCGCGACACCGCGCTCCCGCATCATGCCGGCGATCGCACCGGCGACGCTCGACGGGTTCGATGCGCTCGCCACCTGGAGCAGGGCCGGTCCGACAAAGGTTGGTCCGACATGGTTCGGGCCGGCATGGCTCGGACCCGCATAGTTGGGGTCTGCATGCGCCTCCGCAGGCGTGGGGGTGGTTTGGGCCGTCACTCTGATGTCCATCCTGAGTTACCTCTCCTGTGCTCCGTCCAAAGGTCGTGTCTCGCATGTCGCCGACCCACCGGTCCGGCGCCGCCGGTGCGGCCATTACGTCCGCATATTACGCAACGTAACGCCGCCCAACAAGGCGCAGGAAGCCGGCCTTCGACTTGTCACACTGCCCGGTGCCCACGTAGGATGATCAGCATGAGTACCACCCTTGCAACCTCCCCACGTCCCAAGTTCCGCCGGGCCATCTGGATCACCGTCGCCGGCATTCTGTCAGTCGTACTGATCATCGTTGGGGCTGCCTGGATTAGTTTCCGGGCCAAAGCCGAAGGCATCGCCGTCGGTTACATGCAGGCGGCCAGTTCCGCCTACCAGATGGGTCGGCCCATCCCGGATGCGATTTTCGAAACCGGCGTGTACCGTGTCCAAGTCGTCTCGCAGGTCGCCGCCGACAAGGGGCCCGGCAACATCACGGTCTACGTCAAGGACCGCTTCCTCAACCAGACCTTTTTTGAGGAAAGCCGCGCCGTCGGCATGACGATACCCCGCTAGGCAACTAAGGCACAGCACTCGCCGATGACGTGGCTGCCGGCTTTGGCGTCTTTTGTGGCGTCGGTGTCGCCAACGGGTCATAAGGCGTGTAGCTGGGGTTGGGCGTCGGCGAGCCCGGTGTCGGCGTTTTCTGGCCGTTTGGCGCGGCACTCGGCGGCGGTGTCGCATAATTGCCCGGGGACGTTGACGGGCTCGGCGTCCCGGCCGAAGGGCTGCCGCTGGGCGTCGGACTTGCACTGCCACCCGGCGAGGGACTGATACCGCCGCTTGGCAATGCGCTGGGACCGGGACTGGCCCCAGCCGTGACGCTCGGACCCGGCGACACCGTCGTCGTCGCCCCGGTCGCCTGACCGACCGGCGACATCGCCGTGACGGGTGCCGGAGCCACCGTCACCGGTGGCAGCGACGGCGTCCCGACAAACGTCTGTCTGAACAGGCGACCGTCTTTGACCGTGACAAAATCCAGCCAGTTGTCCCGGGGGACGCCCTGATCGATCAGCAGGCGGACGACGGCCTGTGACTGACCGCCACCTGGTTCGGCCACCGTCAGGGTAACGGCCTCCAACCCCAAAGCCGCAGCCGGGCGCCAACGCGCCTTGAGCCCGCTGGCCTGGTCAAAGGAGCCTCCCAAAGCCGTCCAGGTTGCCGTGGCTTCGCCCGCCGTCACCGGCGTGCCGGCGTACTGCAGGCGGGCATCCAGGGATATCGTCGTGCTGTCGTTGCCGATATCGACACCGGCGAGGCGCATGCCGCCACTGTTGCCGGAGTTGGCAAAGGGCGGGGGCACGGGGCCGCGGTTGCTCCGTTGTAGTGACAGCACCTGGGTCTGGGCCGACCGCAATTCATTGCGCTTGAAGGCGGCCAGCGTGGCCGGCGCCAATTCTGAACGGCCGTTCGGATCGTGCAGGATGACGAACAGGGCCTGGGACAAGCCGCCCTGGGCATCCTGGACACTAACCCGCACGGGGTAGGCGCCTGCCTGGGTCGGCAGGGTCAGTTCGGTTTGCAGGTCCTCAGGCGTGTCGAGGACACCACGGGTGACCTGCCACTGGACACGCAAGACGCCTGAGTCACGACCGTCGGCCAAAGCGGCCAAGCGATAGCGTCCCCCACCGAGCTCACCGACGGCGAGGCCCTGGAGCAGAGGCGGTTGCGCCTGATTTTCGTCGGGACCGCAGGCGCCCAGCAGGGCGAACAGGATCCCGTAACGGACGGCCCGAGCGAGCACCGTGCACCTCCAGCGGAGCGCCGCCCAGTCGATGGCTGGGCTGGCTGCTGGTCAGAGCGTACGGCTTGGTGGTCCGTTCCTGCATCGTCCGGCAGGACCAGACTCGGTCATGCCCGCCAGAGGATATCGATCAGTCGTCCGATCACGGCGCGGTCCTGCTCGAGCCGGGCGACGACCTCGCTGACGGCCCGCCGGTCCACAAGGCTGGCAGCCAACTGCGCCCGGGCGTCCTCGACCTCGCGGCCGATCCGGATCACGTCATCAATCGCCAGGGGGCCCGAGCTGACGCGTTCCGTCAGGTCGTGCAGGCGCCGCTGCGCCCGCCGCTGCTCGACAATGGTCCGCAACGCCGCGCCTGCAGCGGCCATCGAGTCGACGAGCTCCGGCTCACAGGCGGCAAGCCCCTCGGCGGTGGCCAGATCGACGGCTCCGCCGGCAACATGGACGTAAAACGGGGGATCGCCGGAAACATCCCGGGGCGGGATCGCCGCAACGGCAGGCAGTGCGGCTGCAACGACGGGCGCTGCCGGGACGGCGAGCGGACTGAGGATCGGAATCGGGGCCGTGCCGACGTGGCTCACGGTATCGTCGCCATAGGGGACCATGCCGGGGAACGGGAATGCCGGGGTGGGTTCGAGGATTGCGTTCAGCTGCCGCGGTATCACATACCCCTCCGGCATGATGAAATCGGTAACGTCATCCGCCGTCGTCAGGCTGACGACCGTGGGTTGGGCCTCCAGCAGGGATGCAGCCGGCACCGGTTCGGGACTGTGCTTCACGGTGGCCAGGGCATCGACCCATTCGGTCGGTTCCGGGACGGGCACGCTGTCGAAGCCGTGTTCGGGACGCTCCGACTCCACCAGCATGTCCGGCAAGGGGCCCATCGACCGGACCGGAATCTCCGGCGAGTCCGCCGTCGGGGCGTCACCGGGAAAGTGGGCTGTTTCGGGGATCGGGGCCAACAAATCCATCTGCGTCTCCAGGGCCTGCAACGCCGCCAGGGACTGCTGCAGGGCATGGACGTTATACTGGGTAATCTGTTCGACTGCTTCCACCGAAATGGCGGGATCAGACTCGCCGTGTGCCTCGCGCGGCAAATCAATCGTGTCGACAGGCATGGCGGCAAAGGCCTTGGGATCCAGCATCGGCATCCCGCCACCCCGTTTTGCTGACGACTTGGAGGGGCGAGGGCCGGTAGACGGCGGCGCACCGGCCATCATCATCGCGGCCCAGGGATTCGTCCCGACCGGCGGGGCTGGGGTGGTGTCGATTTGCAGAGGCAGGGCCGGGCTGAAGGTGACTTCGGCAGCCTGAGACGGAGCCGACATCGGGGGGGTGTGTTCCGTGGCGATGAACCGTTGTCCCTCGCTAGTCTCCGCACCAGCACTGGAGGCGGTCGTGAGGGCCCCGACCGTCGGCAACTGCGTGG
>JACMPN010000263.1 GCA_014377495.1 Candidatus Sericytochromatia bacterium | reverse complement strand
CTTTCTACCGGCCCCGCCACCCCGGGCCCTTCCCGGGCGGGCGGAAGTAAGGCCCAACAGCAGCAGGGGCCGCCCGCCCCGACGACCGGCCCCTGCTGCGTCCCGGCCGTCAGTCGACCAGAGCGACCTGCCGACGGGCGCTGTAGGCTTGCCAGGTGTTTTCGATCAGCATGGCGACAGTCATCGGACCGACGCCTTTCGGCACGGGGGTGATCGCGGAGACGATCGGCTGGACGTTGGCAAAGTCGACGTCCCCGACCAGCTTACCGCTGGGCAGCCGGTTGATCCCGACGTCGATGACGACGGCACCGGGTTTGACCATATGGGCCTGAATCAGGCCGGGATGGCCGGCGGCGACGACCAGCAGCTCCGCATGTTGGCACAGCGGGGCGATGTCCGGGGTCTCGATGTGGCAGACCGTCGTCGTGGCGCCGGCCGCGGTGAGCATCAGCGAGAGCGGCTTGCCGACGATGTTGCTCCAGCCGATGAGCGTGACCAGGCGGCCGCGGGGATCGAAGTCGATCGTCCGCAGCAGACGCATCACACCGAGGGGCGTACAGGGCTTGAAGCCTGGCTCACCCAAGGCCAGTCTGCCAAAATTGAGGGGATGGAAACCATCGACGTCCTTGTCGGGGTCGATGGCGAAGATCACCCGGCGGGGGTCCATCTGTGGGGGCAGTGGCAGCTGCACGAGGATGCCATCCACCATGGGATCGGCATTCAGGGCGGCGATCAGGTCCAGCAGCGTCGCTTCGTCCGTGTCTGACGCCAGCGGATGAAAGAGGCTGCGCATGCCGACGGCATCACAGGCCTGCCGCTTGCCCCGCACGTAGACCGACGAGCCCGGATCGTCCCCGACGAGGATCACGGCCAGACAGGGCGGCCGCTGACCCGTCGCCGTGGCGCCCCGGACCTGCTCGGCCAGATCGGCTTTGATACCGTCGGCAATGGCTTTGCCGTCTATGATCCGCCCGCCGGTCTCCATGCTGGTTGTCCCTTCTCTGGCCCCTGCGCCGGTCGCAAATGCCCGCCGTTGCTGCCGGCGCAACCGGCCCATGACTGGGTCCCGGCTGAACCAGGCGATGACCATTCGGTCAGTGTGCCACGTTTCTGGTTCTCGCCGCAGTTAAGACTGGCGATGAGTCGGTGTTGTAGCCCCACCGATCGTTGTCCTGTCCGAACGGGTGCTCCCAGGTGAACCCTCAGGGTTCGTCTGCAGGGATGGGGTAGGTCGGCACCGTTTCATACAGGACCCGGCGGATGCTGGGCAGCGCATCATGCAGTCGGCCGGCGAGGGTGTCCCACAGATCGGGGGGCAGGGTCAGGGCGTGGCCTGTGAAGCCGTCGTCGCTGCGGATCGCCTGCACAAGCAGCGTGTCTCCCGCCGGGCCGCCGGGCTGCAGGCGCACGGCGAAATGCGCCAAACCTGCCAACAGCCCCCGGCGGTCGAGCTCGGCCATGACCCAGGCATCCGCCTGCCGCAGCGTCTCGAGCCGTTGTGCGCTGACCGTGCCCTCGCAACGGGCGGCCAGACCCGCCATCGGGAAGGGCGGCCAGTCCAGCGGCTCGCCAACGACGCCGAGCAGCCTGCCCAGCTGCCGGACCTCGTCCCGGAAATAGCCGTGCAGCGGCGTGATCACCGCATCGCCGCCTTCGCCTGCCGAT
>JACMPN010000262.1 GCA_014377495.1 Candidatus Sericytochromatia bacterium | reverse complement strand
CGCTGACCTTGATGCGCAACCGGCTGGTCAAGCGCGACCTGGTCGGCAGCTGCGCGCACGACTGGGTGAAGGACTGGCGCTCGCACAGCTGCTCGACGCAGAGCAATCGGCGCTTACGAACCCGGACCCGCAACCCCAGGGCACCGTGCGGCAGATCAGCGATCCGGCTCACCGGGCGGTCCTTCACCCGGCCCGAGGGCACCCCGCAAGACGGGCAGCCGTCTTGGTCCTCGGTGCTCTCAACCAGCACTTCACGGCCTCCATCAGGGCCTGCGGTGACGGTCAAGACCCGGAATCTCGCCAATGAGCCAGTGGCGGCCTCCGGCACGGCGGCATTTTTCGAAGTGGTCCCGGCCCCGCTGAACGCCGATGGCGAAGCCAAAAGGGTCGACACCTACAAGGCCGTCAGCCAATCTCCGGTGGCAACGGATGCCCACGGTGTGGGGCGGGTGAGCTTCCAGGCGCCGGCCGCCGGAAGCTACCTGATCGTCACGACCCTCAGCGATGCGGCAAAACGACAGACCGTCGCCAGCACCAATGTCTGGGTCAGCGCCGAAGGCGGCGACAGCACCAGCTACCGGTCGGAGGCGATGCAGATCGTCTTCGACAAAAAGCGCTATAAGGCCGGCGACACGGCCACCGTGTTCATCGCCCGCCCAACGGCTGGCGTGCCGATCCTGCTGACGATCGAAGGGGACCGGCTGCACGAGACCCGGGTCCTGCGGGGCGGTGGTCCGAGCGTCACCGTCAAACTGCCCGTGAAGGCCGAGTACAGTCCGAACGCCTACATCTCGGCGATCATCGTCGACGGCAAGCAGTTGGTATCCGCCACACGGTCGTTGAACGTCATGCCCGCCGACAAATTCCTGACGGTGACAGTGACACCGGACCAGAAACGCTACAAGCCGGGTGACACCGCCCGACTGACCGTCAGTACCGTCGATGCCGCCGGTCACGGCGTGCCGGCCGAAGTCTCCGTCGGCGTCGTCGATGGGGCGATTTACGCCCTGTCGCCAGACCATACCCCTGATCCCCGCTCCGTCTTCCACGGTCCTCGGGCGAACACGGTGGATACCGCCTATTCCTTTGCGGAGGACTATAGCGGCGGCGCCGACAAGGATGCGGCGAATCCGCGGGTCCGCAAGAACTTCCTCGACACGGCAGCCTGGTTCCCGGCGATCCGTACGGACGGGACCGGCAAGGCCGTCGTGTCCGTCCCCCTGCCCGACAACCTGACGACGTGGATCGTCACGACCAGGGCCCACACGGCCGATACCAAGGTCGGCGGTGACCGGATGTCGTTCCTGACCTCCCAGGACCTGATCGTCCGACTGGCCACCCCCCGCTTTATGGTTGAAGGCGATCGGTTGACCCTGATCGGACTGATCCACAGCTACCTGCCCAAGCAGACCACCATCCGGGCCACCCTGTCCGCCATGGGCCTGGCCTTGGGCGGATCCGGCGACGCCAGGGTGACGATCGATCCGAATGGTGTGGCCAAACAGACCTATGCTTTGACGGCTGAAACGGCCGGAACGGCGACGTTGACCCTGAAGGCTTCGGGTGACCAGGCCGGGGATGCCCTCGAACAAGCATTTCCGATCCTGCCGCACGGGACGGCGGACATCGCCGTCATGGCCGGCACGTCCACGGGTAAAACCGACCTGGCCATCCTGATTCCCAAAGATGCTGTGCCCGGCACCGCCACCCTGGCCATTGAACTGACGCCCACCCCGCTGGGGGCAGTGGCAGGGGCATTGACCTACCTGCGGGACTATCCCTACGGGTGTATCGAGCAGACATTGAACCGCTTCGTCCCCGAATTGGTGGCAGGTCCCCTCGTCGATGCCCGCATCGATACCAAACGCCTGCGGGACGGCATGGAGCGGATCAGCGCCTTGCAGCATCAGGACGGCGGCTGGGGCTGGTGGGTCAATGACGGCAGCACGCCGACGTTGACCGCGTACACCCTGTTGGCCTTGAAAGAAGCCCATGCGGCCGGGTTGACCGTGCCGGAGCCCATCTTGCGCAACGGCACCCAGTACCTCATTCGCCAATGGCCGAATCTGGGTTTCGACAAAATCACGCCGACCCTGGTCGAGCGGGGGGCGGGTCCCGATGAGCAGGCCCTGGTCCTGCATGCCCTGTCACGCTGGGGTCTGCCCCGTCAGGACGGCATCAGACAACTGAATACCAATCGTGAAGGCCTGAGTCCGCAGGGCCTGGCCCATCTGGCGATGGCCGCCTGGTACGCCGGCGACCGCCTGACTGCCGGCAGTCTCATCGGGTCTCTCGACGGCCTGGCGATCAACTCCGAAGCGCTCAGCCATTGGGAGCCGGCCCGCACGCAGCCATGGTTCTCCGACACCACCGAAACCACCGGACTGGTCGTGCGGGCGATGACTCTGGTCCAGCCGGACAGCCCCCGGATCGATGCCGGTGTCCGATATCTCCTAACCCAACGACGGGGCAGTCATTGGCAGAGCACAAAAGACACGGCCGCCATCGTTCTCGCCTTGGCGGCCGTCAGCCAACGGGCCGGTGAGCCGCCTGCCACCATGCCCGTCACGGTGACGATGGACGGTAAGACCCTGGCCCAGACGGACTTGGCCGATCCCACCGCCTGGCGTACGGGATATCGGATCAACGTCAAGGCGGATCAACTGACAGTGGGCAACCACAGTCTGACGATCCAACGGGATGACAGCGATACCCGGGCGTTGCCATACAGCTTGGAACGGTCCGTCTTTGTGCGGGCGGACCATTTGGATGCGGCCGCACGCGAGGGCCTGACCATCACCCGTAAATACCGGATGCTGACCGCCGCCGTACGGGACGCCAAAGCCGGCAGCAACTACGCCCGCTGGTTCTCGGTCAAAGAGGCGGCGGTACTGCCTGCCGTCTCCGGCAAACTGGCGCCGGGTGACCTGGTCCTCGTCGAACTGAGCATTGACACGGCCAAAGCCCACGGCTACGCCATGATCGAGGATCCCCTGCCCAGCGGTATGGAGGTCATCCCCGATCAAAACGGGGATATCGCCTGGTCGTATTGGTGGAGTCACCGGGAGGTGCGCGACGACAAGGTGGCGTTCTTCATACGGCAGCTGCCGGCGGGCAAGCATCAGGTCTACTATGTGCTGCGCCCCGAGATTCCCGGGACCGTGCGGGCCCTACCGCCGGTGATTTCGGAAATGTACGCCCCAGACGTGCGGGCCCGGGATGCCGAGACGCAGCTCACTGTCGGCGAATAGGCATGCGGACGCCCACCGTCGTGTTTGCGGCGTTGCTCAGTCTGGCGGCCCTTGGCGTAGGCGTCCTGGAATACCGGCACCATCCGGAGACGATACTGGCCGTGATGACGACCGATCTCAGTCAGCGTACGGCCGAGCAGCGGCAGAACATTGAGACGGCGACACGGGCGCTGGATGGCGTGACAGTGGAATCAGGCAGGGACTTCAGCTTTAATGCGGCCGTCGGTCCCCGCACCACGGCTCGCGGTTATCGGGAAGCCGTTGCTTTGATGGAGGGCAACCGGATCACCAGCGTCGGTGGCGGCATCTGTCAGCTGAGTTCCACCCTCTACGGTGCGGCAAAGCGGGCCGGGTGTCCGATCGTGCGCCGGGTACCGCATCGGGGCAGCGTGCAGTCGGTACCGCCCGGCGAAGACGCCACGGTCTGGTATGGCGGAGCCGACCTGATCTGGCGGGCCCCGTCGAAAGTCACCGTCACCGCCACGGTCCACGGTGACAAGCTGATCGTGGCCATCGTCCGCCCGGCGGGTTAAGTTGGTCACACGGCCGTTTTCCTGAGACCATTGGTGACATGATCATCACGACCTCACGTCTGGAACTCATCGCCCTGTCCCTGGCCATGGCGCAGGTGCCCGTCACGGACAAGGCAGCCCTGGCCACCATGGTCGACGGGACCGTTGCCGAGCAATGGCCCCCCGAACAGATGGACGAAGATGCCCAGCGCTGGCTGACCGAACAGTTGACAGTCGACCCTGATCAGGAGGAATGGCTGCTCTGGTATCTCGTGCACACAGAGGGGACCGAGCGTCGCCTGATCGGCACGGTCGGGTTCAAGGGTCGTCCAGATGCTGATGGTACGGTGGAGCTTGGCTATTCCGTCGTCCCTGCTTACCAGCGGCAAGGTCTGGCGACTGAGGCCGTGCTTGACCTGATCGATTGGGCGCTGGCGGATCGGACCGTCAAACGGATCGTCGCTGAGACGTATCCGCACCTGACGCCCTCGATCCGCGTCATGGAAAAATGCGGCATGACACTGCTCGGTCCCGGATCCGCGCCAGGTACTGTCCGATACGGCTATGACCGTATCGGCTGTTGTGCCTGAGGCCTGACCTTCGCCTCACTGCGCGAGCAGGGGAGCTTCCCGCAATGAGCGTCTGTGCAAGTGGCGGCTCATCCGACCGAAGGGTGGCACAAATGAAACGATCCCGCCGGATCCAGCGGGGCCGTTCAAAGTCGTTGCGTGCTGATTGTGGACGGGGTTGGAGGACCGCCTGGCCGGCAAGGTTCTTGCAACTGTCGGCGCGTGTCTTGGACCCGTCCGGGTTGGACAGCGTGACCACGTCGCCGCCCAACAGTTCCTTGTGACCGGCTAAAGCATTCAAAAAATCGCCCATCCATCCCCCTTGCCATTCGGCAGGCGCTCTGGCGTTCTTCGGTTTGACAGGCGGCTCACTTGGCGAAGGGAAGCTTATTTTTGTAACGAAAAATTCATTAAATCTGCGCTGGAGTCTCCGTCATCACGCTGCGATGGGTCTGCCGTCAGTGCGGGCGGGCGTTTGATGATCACCGCCCGATGTCTTACACTCCCCCTATGACACTTGATTTGACCAAAGACGTTCCCCGCAGCCCTTTCGCCACCCTCAATGGATTCGTCTGGCTGCCCCGGATGATCGATAAGGCCCGGGCGTTTTATGCCGGCACCATGGGCGACTATTCTGCTTATCCCTGCCCGGGTGACAAGCAGTTCCTTGATTTCTTCGGGATCGATGCGCAAGCGATCGGCACGATCATCAAAGATGGCGCCAGCGACGAGACGATCACCGAGTATGTCGCCAAACAGACGTCACGCACGGCCGCTGACAAGCAGGCCTACGCCCTGCGCCAGCAGAACCCCCCGGCGAGCCTGCTGCACCGGGTGGCCCTTAAGGTCTTCCGCCGCAAGCATCGGGCGAAGTTTCAGACCCTGCATCCGAACCTGCCCTTCGGGCGGATCGACTCCTTCGCCAAGATGATCGCCCTGGAAGAAGGACACCCCATCCTTGGTCTCTGAAGCGGTTTAGGTTTACCCAGTGCTTAAACACGGCGCCCTGACCCGATTGGCATTTCGCCCTCTGAATCGGTAGTCGGGCCTGGGACCCACATGGCTTTGGTACGTTTTAAGCCGTCAACGTTACGTTACAGCTGCATGCGAGAGCGTAATGGTGGCCTGCAGGCCTTTTGCGGTCGCTCCGCGCTGTATAACCGTCTCCGCCACTGGCTTTAATTGCCACATGGCGGCCACGACCCCGCTGCGAAAATGACTATCCGGCAACTGAATGTCCTTCTTCGTAAAGAATACCCTTTTGCGGCCGTGTGTTCGTTTGTTATATCGCTATAATGCGAACACATGAATTCATGTCAGTTCCACAACCGAAAAGAGAGGATCCCATGCGTAACCAACGCCGTCTTCCAGCCGCCGCCGGACGGGCTCTCGCCATCGTGATGGCAACCAGTTTCGGTCTGGCTTTCGCCGGGCCGGTCATGGCTGAGACCAAGCCTGCCCCCATGCCTCTGTCCGGCACGGTCAGCATCGCGGCCGGCGGACTCCTCGTCCCCGCCCCGGCCATCGCCGTGCCCACGGTCGGTGTGCAGAGCGGTCTTGCCGACACGTTCTATATTGCCGATGCCGATGACAGCGACGACGAAGAGGGCGATGAAGAGGTCGAGGACGACGAGGATGGCGAAGAGGAAGAAGAGAGCGACGACGAGGGATAGCCGATCGCAGGGGTGGACCGTCTCACACGGCGGCCTTTCCTGCAGAGCCAGTGCATCTTCTGATTATTAACCGGTCCAGTTGAGGGGAAACTCCATGAAACTCATCGCAACCTTGGCGCTCCTTGCCTCTTTGTCATTTGGGGCCGTGATCGGCGCCGGTGCAGCGGAAGCCAAGCCTGCCAAGCAATACGTCGGCTCTTCGGCAAAACTGAGCAAGGATCCGACGTTCCAGGGCGGCCAGATCGGCCAAGTCGCGTTCACCACCGTCAAGCCCGCCAAAACCTTTGACATTCAGGCCGCCAGCCTGACCTTCCCGAAGGGGCAGGTCGCTCAAAATTGGTGGGGTCGGGCCTTTTTCCCGACCAACCTCAAAGAAGTGGCCGGCACCTTCAAGAAACAGCGGACAAAGTTGGTGCTGACTGCCTATCTGACCGGCGCCGGTAAGCCCCAGGTCATCGTCTCCAAGAAGCTGGACAAGAAATGGGAAAAATGGCAGTGGTTCACGTTCGACGGCAAAAACAAGAACCTCGCCAAGGCCTTTGCCAACCTGCCCGCCGGCACCCATAACGCCAATATCGTCTTCAAGCTGATCTCGACCGACGGCAAGCGCAAAGGCGCCGACGTCGAACGGATCATGCTGGCTGGCAGCCCCGTCACGATCAACGTCCAGTAGTCATCAGGTCTGCCTGCCAAAGCAGGTGGTCGAACCTCTCAATCACTAGACCGAGCCGCTCCTGCGTTTGTGGGGGCGGCTCTTGCGTTGCCCAGGCAGCCAAAGTGTCTGATCAAGCGTCGACCCTGAAATGTACCCTGATAGATCCCTGTCGAAGGTTGCCCGCATGCGCCGTCTCCGTTCGTTATATATGCCTGCAATCGGCATAGCCCTCGCCTGTTTACTGATGCCGGGGCTGACACGCCCTGCTTTGGCGACCAACCTGCGGGCCGGACCCATGCCGGGCTATCCGATGGTCCTGTCGGCAGTCGTGTGGGTACAGGCCGATGACGAAGCCCAGGCCAGTCTCGAATATTGGCCGCACGACACACCCGCCTCCCGGCACAGGAGCCGTCCGATCAGCCTGGATGCCGCCGGCTCGTTTGCCGGCCAGGTGCATGTCCATGGCCTCGCCCCCGGTCTGACCTACGACTACCGGATCCTGCTCGATGGCCGTCCCACCAGCCGGGATGCCGTCGGCTCATTCCGGACGCTGCAGGCGGCGACTGCCGCACCACCAGACGTGACCGTGGCGATCGGCTCCTGTGCCTACCTGCCTGATCCCCTGCCGTTCGAATCCTGGCTCTTTCAAGGGTTGTTCAACGGTCCCTACGGCGACACCTACGGCATTTTCGACACGATTGCCGCCAAGGGTCCGGACCTGATGGTCTGGCTGGGCGACAACCTCTATATCCGGCCCCAGGATGTCGGGATCCCGGGCGGCGTCTCCCGCCGCTACTGGCTGCACCGGTCCCAGGCGCCGCTGCAGGCCCTGCTGCGGGGCACCCACCATGTGGCACTGTGGGATGACCACGACATGGGCTGGGACAATTCCGACCGGCACTATTGGGGACGCAAAGCCAGCACGGACCTCTTCGAGCGCTATTGGGCCAATCCCGCCTACGGGACAAAACAGGTGCCCGGCATCTTTTCCGTCGTACACCTGTACGACACGGACATCTTCCTGCTCGACGACCGCACCTATCGGGATGCCGACGCCTCGCCGGATCAGCCGACAAAACAGATGCTCGGCCCTGCACAACTGGCCTGGCTCCAGGGGGAACTGACCCGTTCCACAGCCACGTTCAAGCTGGTCTGCAACGGCAGCCAGATGCTCAACGATCAGGGAGACCACGAAGGGTGGCACCATTTTCCCCGGGAACGGGACCGCTTCCTGGCCTGGCTGGCTGCAGCGAACATCCCGGGGGTGGTCCTGCTGAGTGGCGACCGGCATCATAGCGTCCTGCTGCAGCAGCCACGGGCAAGCCGATATCCGCTTTACGAGCTGACCTGCTCGCCGCTGACGTCCCGGCCGAGCGTCGCCCTCCGGCCCTCGACACGGATCCGCATGGTGGCCGATACCTTCGTCCCCAGGCGGAACTTCGGGCTGCTCGGCATCGCCGGTCCGGCCGGGGCCCGGGCCCTGACAATCACCATCTGCGACCCGCTGGGTCAGCCGATCTGGGCGAAAACCCTCACCCAGCAGGAGCTACGCTGAGCCACCGATGCCGATTACGCCCTAAACGCCCGTCGGGGTCTTTTTGATCGCCTCTTCCAGGGTCTCCAGGTTCCAGGCGATCGTGCCGAGTTCGTCTTTGGTCCCGGCGATGCCCGCCAGTTTGGGGGCGGGGGCACGCTTGGCCATGAGGGCTATTTTGTCGCTGATCGTCGCCATCGGCGCGATGACCATGGCGTTGATCACGATCAGCATGGCGCCGGTCAGGAGGACGGCCTGCAGAAACGCCACGGACAGGGCCATGACGAGGGCCCACTGGGCCTGGGTCTGATAGTCCTCGAAACTGCGGGTCGCCACGACGGAGCCGATCGGCGTTCCTTTGTAGTCCAGGACGGGTACCGCCACCACACCGAAGTCGTTGCCGCTGACCGAGGGCAGCTTGGTAACCACCTCTTTGGTGGCCGTCAACAGATCCGGCGTCGCCAAGGGCCGGATCACCTGCCAGTTCGTGGCCTCGACGGCCTGATACCCATTGATGATCCGCTCGACGTCGGGTCTGGGCACCATCTTGGCCACCCTGGCCATCAGGGCATCATCAACGAAGACGGCCGCTTCGAACCCGGTGGTTTTTTTGACGTCCTGGAGCACCGTGACGAAACTCAGACCGACTTCAAAGCTGCCGATGGGCCCACGGGCGTCGCTGATCGGAGCGACACCACGGATGCTCAGACCCTGACGGCCGATCTCCACACCCTGCTGTAGCTGCTGCTTGGCGTTGGTGGCGACGACCATCTCGCGGAAACCGCTCAGGTCCTCACCGTGTCCCGCCTGCAGGTCGAACAGCCGCAGAAAGGATGTCGCCGGCGCCAAGTGGAATTGGCCTTCCCGAACGCCGTACTGTTCCTTCTGGGCCAGAAACGCCGGTACCAGACGCTTTGTCAGATCTTCCCGACTCTGGCGCCGGAACGCCTCCTGGATGGACGGCAGGTTGACGACCAGGGACGCCCGGGCGGCCGATTTGGACGACTGCGAAGCGATGCTGTTGCCGATCACGGTCGCTACCGTGCGCAGCTCCTGGGCTTTGGCGGCATCGATCATCCGGACATTGGCCCGATAGGAGACATAGGCCGACACGCTCGCCGTTGCCAAGGCAATCGAAATGACGATCAGCGGCGCCTTGTAGCGGATTTTCACAACCGTCTCCTCCAACTTTCAGTCACAACAGGGGCACCTACCACGACAAGGCCGTCAGCATCGTGCGGGTGAGCAGAAATGCGAACAGGCCCACAGGCATCCCCCAGCGCAGGAAGGCCTGGATCTCCTGGATCACGAACCGGTTGGCCAGACGCTCGGCGATCGCCGGATTGAACAGGGTCACATTCAGGGTGACCATGATCAGCTGATAGGCATATCCCGTGGACAGGACCTGGGACACGAGGCTTTCACTGTCCAGGTTCGGATAGCGTGATGACAGGGTGAAGTTCAGGGCGATCAGCGCGAAAATGGACCCGGACCAGGCCGTCAGGCGGGGCCCGATGCCCTCTTTGGTGTAAAGCGTGAACACGGTCGGGACGAGCAGGATGAGCACGAACGGGGTGAAGATCCCCAGCACGTGGGCAAAGGGCACCCGGCTCAGGATGATGCGGGCTTCGATTTCGGGGACGAATTCCCCATTCCAGGCCCGCAGCCGGGAACCGAGAAAATCCAACCGCTTGACCTTCCAGCCTGAGGACTTGATCCCGTCCTTGATCCCGGACGCATTCACGTCCCGTTGCTCCTGGACAAAACTGATCTGGTTGACGCTGTAAAGTGATGACAGCAGGTGGACCGGCAAAGCCTGCGTGTCAAAGGGGAAGGCCCCCAGCTTGAACGAGGCATCGAAGGTCGTCTTGTAACGCTGGGTATAGACCACCGAACCGTCCGAAAAGATGAACAGCCCGGGCTCACCCTGTATGGTCTTGTCCGAGAGGTTGTCGACGACCACCGCCGGCGTCCAGATCGTCGCCAGCTTGTCAGCGGCCTCGTCGCCCCCATACTCCTGCCGATCTGTCCCGTTGGCTTTGGCATCGAAAGCGAGGCCCGGATCCCGCCACCGCAGTTGCAGATCGAAGTCCCCGTCGAAGGTGCCGGATTTTTCGGCGATCCTGGAGACCCCGTTCAGGCGCAGGGCCACGCCGACCGGCAATGGGTTGGGCACGTTCGCCGGAAACGGCACCGTCTCATCCGTGATCGAGGCGATCGGTGCGACCCGCCCGGAAGCCGTATGGGCCGCAGACCCATCCGCCACCGTGTTGGCCTGCGCCGGCCGGGCTCCGAACAGGCTGAGGCAGGCGATCAGCCCGATCACCAGCCAGCCCATGAGGGATCCCCTGGACGG
>JACMPN010000261.1 GCA_014377495.1 Candidatus Sericytochromatia bacterium | reverse complement strand
CGCCGCCGGGTCGAGACGATCAAGGACATCGACGTGCTGGTGGCCACGCAGGACCCCGAACAGGTGATGGCCAAGTTTCTTGCCCTGGCGGAGGTCGAATCCGTGACCGTCCAGGGCCCGACCAAGACGAGTATCCGGCTCACCGACGGGATCGCCGTGGATCTCCGGGCCGTGACGGCGGCCCAGTTCCCCTATGCCTGGCAATACTTCACCGGCAGCCAGGCCCACAACACCGTCCTGCGTGGCCGGGCCAAGGACCGCCAGCTCAAGCTCAACGAATACGGCCTGTTCAACGGCGACGAGCTCATCCCCTGCGACGACGAGGCCGCCATTTACACGGCGCTCGGCCTGACCTACATCCCGCCCGAGATGCGGGAGGACTGGGGCGAATTCACCCTGGCGGAGCAGGGCACTTTCCCCGATCTGATCGGCCACGATGCGTTGTGTGGCATTTTTCACGCCCATACGGTGGCGTCCGACGGTTCGGCCACCCTCGAGGAAATGGCCAAGGGTGCACTGGACCTGGGATTTCGCTATCTGGGGATTACCGATCACAGCCAGTCCGCCGTTTATGCCCAGGGACTGGTCCCGGATCAACTCCTGGCACAGCAGGCCACCATCGACGGGTTGAACACAGCCCAGTCGGATTTCAACCTGTTGAAAGGAATCGAATCCGATATCCTGTACGACGGCAGCCTGGACTACGAGGATGAGGTGTTGGCCCGCTTTGACTTCGTCATCGCCAGCGTCCATTCCCGCTTCGGCATGGACGGCCCGGCGATGACTGAGCGCCTCATGCGGGCGATCCGCAATCCCCATACGACAATGATCGGCCACCTGTCGGGCCGGCTCCTGCTCGCCCGGGATCCCTACGACCTCGACATGGAGGCCATTTTGCAGGCAGCGGCTGAGCATGGGGTGATCATCGAACTGAACGCCAATCCTCACCGGCTGGACATTGACTGGCGATGGCTGCGCCGGGCCCGGGAGCTGGGAGTCCTGATCAGCATCAACCCCGACGCCCATAGCGTGGCCGGGCTGTCAGACACGGTCTATGGCGTGAACATGGCCCGCAAAGGCGGCCTGACCGCCGGTGACGTGTTTAACGCCCGCCCGATCGAGGACATCCGGGCGTATCTGACGGCCCGGCGGCAGCGCGCTGCGGCGATGGCAGGGTAGATCGGGGGCCTGCCGACGCCGTGGCCGGTCACGCCACGATATGCCCCAATCGCTTGTACGCACTGGCTTTCAGCTGCCTCCATCAGCAGTAGACTGCGCAGCAGAGATTGTCTGGGGAGGGCGACGAACATGGCATTTCGCGAACGGCAGCCCACCAACCGACGGGCGGCCCAGCGGCCAGTGGCCCGTCAGGTGGATATCGACGTCGAACGGGCTCGGCGGGCTGAGCCGGAACGGCGCAACATCCTGCAGCAGGGCGCTATGGTACTGGGTGTCATCAACCTCATCGTCGGCATAGCCGGGTTTCTGTCGCCGTTGGTCGTGGGCGGCGATCCGGGCCTGATCAACACGAGTCCCGGTCTGTTGTTCGGGCTGTTCGGGATCAACGGGCTGCATGCCTCCGTGCATCTGCTGGTCGGCATTATCGGCATCGTCATGGCCCGGACAGCGACGAACGCCCGGGCGTTCCTCTGGGGCATCGGCATCGTTTTTGCCCTATTGGCGCTGGTCGATCTGATGGCAGGTCGGTCGGGCATGCATGCCCTGATGGGCATGACGGTGAACGCCGCCGACGTCTGGCTGCACGCCGTCCTGGCGGCAGCGGCATTCCTTGTGCTTTACATGGGCGACCGCATGCGCCCGACCACCACCGCCGCCTGAGTCTGTAGAAGGAAGGTGTCCCGGCCCCTGTCGGCTCTAGCCGACAGGGGCCGCTCCGCGTCCAGGGGTCACCCGACAAACTTCTGACAAACCCGCAACGTATACCTGGACTCAAGGACCGATCCTCGAGCCTCTCCCACCGTGATAACCCCAACGAGCGTATACCCGCTCACGGCCAAAGGAGCCACTCACATGAAACGGACGTTTGTTTTCGGACTGATCGCCACGACCATCCTCGCCGCCTGCGGGGTACGCGGCATGCAGACATCGGACTCTGAACCCTGGCGCACCAAAGGCCAGACGGGCCAGGACGAATTCCGGGGCGGGGCGCACCTGTTCAAGGCCCTCGACCTGACGCCCGACCAAAAAGTCAAGATCGGGGCCATCATGCTGGCTCAACGTACGACAGGCAACATGTCCGGCCGTGAGTCGATGAAGGAACTGCGCACGGTCCTGCTCGCCCCCACGGTCGATGGGGCCACGCTCACCGGGATGATCCAGTCCCAACAGGCCAAAAGCAGTGAGCATCTCGATCGCTGGGTGAGCGTCCTCGGTCGGATCCGGGATGTGCTTACGCCGACCCAGCGGGATAAGGCGGCCAGCCTGCACCAAGGCGCCAT
>JACMPN010000260.1 GCA_014377495.1 Candidatus Sericytochromatia bacterium | reverse complement strand
GCATGAAAGGCCAGCCAGTCGAAAAAGCGGTATTTGGCTTGCAGGGCCATGTCCAGGCCGCGCACAGTGTCGCCCCGGTCGGTCGATTGCTGGCGATAGCCCGCCAGGCCGAGCAGGCGCACGGGCCAACCGAAGGGTTTCGTGGCGATGGGGAAGGGGAAACGGGCCGCCAGGTCCAGCAACTGAAAGGGCATCGTCGTGCCGCCAAGCAGGCCGGATGCTTCGACCGCACCATCGTAGATGCTGACCAGCAACCGGGAGTTCGGCTGGTAATAGAGCCCCGTCTGCGGGAAGGCGTTGGCGGGCATCGTGGCCATCAGGGCGGCGGCGAGACCGCCGAGCAGGGCGACATGCCGTCGGGACGTGCGGAACCGTGTCATGGCTTGGCGCCCCCCATAACCCCCGTGATCCCGGCTGACGGCAAAAAGTTTTCACCCTCCGGGACCAGATGGGGCGTGATGATGATGACCAGTTCAGAATCACTCTGCTTCCGGCCACGGGAGCCGAACAGGCCGCCAATGAACGGCAGATCGCCCAGGATCGGCAACCGGGAGTCGCTGCCCAAATCATCGGACTGGACCAACCCGCCAATCATCACCGTCTGACCGCTCTTCAGCTTGACCGTGGTGGTTGCCGTGCGTTTACTGATTTCAGGCAGGCCGTCGGCCCCGATGCTCGTGATGCTGCTGGCTTCGGCGAGGATGTCCGTCGTGATGTCGCCGTTGGCCCCGATCGTCGGGGTGAACTGGAGCTTGGTGCCGGCTTCGATCGTCTGCAGACTGACCGTCTGGCTGAGCTGGGTGCCGAGGGTGACCTTGACGTTCAGCACCCGCCCGACATTGATCGTCGCCTGTTTGCCGTTGATCGCCGTCAGGCTGGGGTTGGCTTTGACCTTGGCCTCATTGTTTTCGATCAGGGCCCGCAGGGTTGCCTGAAAGGCGAAGGCATCCATTTTCGCCGTGTCGAAGACGACCTGAAAGGGTGACGCCCCACCGGACGTGGGGCCCGCTTGCGTCAAATTCACCGGGCCGACGGGCGAACCGCTAAAGGTCAGGCCCAGTTCCCGGGAGGCTTTGCGGGACAATTCCAACAGCGTGGCATCGATCCGCACCTGTTGCGGCGTGACGTCGACCTGCCGCAAAAAGCGGTCCATGCGAGCCATCGTCTCCTGGCTGCCGGTGACCAGGATGGCGTTGCCGGTCTCGTCCACTTTGGGCGAGGTGGCCAACAGTGGCGGTGGCAGGAGGCCGATCACGTCTTTGGCCTTCAGGTGCCGCAGGTGAAAGGACACGGTGTCCGTCAACGTGCCCTGGGTGCGGTTGAGTAGCGTCGCCGCATCGCCGATCATATAGACCTCCCGCTGCTTGACGAAGCTGTAGCGGGTGCCGAACAGGACGATGGACAGGGCTTCCTCGAAGCTGGCCTGCGTGAGCTTGACGCTGACCCGCTCCTGCAAATTACCGAAGATGACGATGTCATAGCCGCTCTGCGTGGCTAAGAGCTCCAGGACGTTCTGCAGGTCGGTGTTTTTGACGTTCAGGCTGACGGTCTTGCCGACGATCCCCCGACGGACGAGGGGCGTCGCCACCGAGGGCGCCGTCGCATTGGCCGGATAGACGATGTAGCTGCGGGAGATCAGCTGATAGGTCAGGTTGGCACTGGCGCAGATGGCGTCGAGGGCTTCTTCGGGCGTGACGTCCTTGACGGTGATGCTGATTTTGCCCTGCACGCCGGGAGCGGAGACGATATTCACGCCCGCTTGCTCGGACAGGATGCTGAGGACGTCCCGGATGTCCGACTGGACGAAGCTCAGGGAGACCCGTCTGGCCGTGGTGCCCTGGGTTGGCGCCTGGGCGGCGGCTGGCATGGGCAGGATCAATGCAGGCACGAGGGCTGACAGCAGCAAAGAGACAGCGATGATGGAGCGGCGATGGAGCACGTGCGGTTCCCGTTTCTAGGGCCATCCCGGCTGGCAGGCGGCGGCTCCCGCCAGTATACGACCTTGGCATAGAGGTCGTGTGGGACGTGCGGGGCGGATGTGAACCGCCTGCCTAGGACCGGGCGGCTCAACGGCCGGCGGTGACACCGGCTGGAACGTCGCTGGCGGCGCCATCGGAAGGCATCGCATCCCCGGCATCCAGGGCGGGAGCGATGTGGACCAATCGGAAAAACTGCCGCTCGCCCCGGGTCCACCTGGGCAGGGCCCGGTCGAACAGCAGGCGCCCCTGACCGTCGTTGCGGACGGCACGGGCGACGATGGCCCCGACAAAGTCACCGGTGCCATGCAGGGTGACCTCGGCATCGGGTGCAAAGACTCCCCCGGAGAAGGGCAGGTGGATCTCACAGGCGCTGCCGCTGACCAGCAGGAGCAGGTCCGATGCCCGGTGTGTCGGACCGACCAGCATCTGGGGACCGATGACGACGTTGCCCTCGATGTGCAGGGCCGTCGGGCTCTGAAAGATGAATCGCCCCTGCCCCTGCAGGTACAAGCCGCTGGTCCGGTAATGACCGCCCGGCAGGACCTGTTGTTTGTCCGTGGGGATCGGCAGGAAGGCGCCCTGCACGGGGGGCATCGAAGCCCGTGGCCAAGGTCGGCTCAGGGCCCGCTGTTCGCCGGAGACGGAGATGCCGGGATCGAGCACGGGACGTCCGGTCGATCCCGTCAGCAACCGACCGCCGATATTCCGGGGCTGGACGGCCCGCAGGCTGATCTGACCACCGATGAGATCGCCCCATTGCGGCCTTTCCCCGCCCCTTGGGTCTTTGGCGTCCGGTACTTCCGAGTCGAAGCTGGCGGTGGCGACTTCCTGCAACTCGATGCGTTCGCGGGCATCGAGGAGGGTCCGAAACAGCGGGTCATACTGGGCCTTGGCCGTGGCCAGCCAGGCGCCGCCGGCCGGCAGGCTGATCCGGATCTGGCGCCAGTCGTCGCCGTGGTAGGCGGCCAGATCCGTCCAGGGAGAGGTCAGTGGCGGGGCTTGTTTGGGTTTGGTGACGGCGACGGTCATGGCCGCCGTCGTCGCCCCGGCATAGGTGTCGCTGGCGTTGATGTGGGCCAGGGCGAGGTGAGCGGCGCTTTCGGCGAGGCTGTGCTGCCAAAAGGTCTGCTCGAGATGGCGGGAGCCCGTCAGGCTGCCCATCCAGCGGCTGGCCAGGACGGCCCCGAGGGCGAGGGTGATGGCGACCATCACGCCCACCCAGACCGACAGCAAGCCGGACGCCGCATGGCGGCGGCTTGGACGATTCGCCGCCCGGCTGAAAAGACTCGCCGCCCGGCTGAAAAGACTCGCCTGCCGGCTGAAAAGACTCGCCTGCCGGCTGAAAGAATTCGCCTGCCGGCTCATGGCGCCCCCTCGCCACCGAGGCGGAACGTGTAGCCGCCGATGCGCACACTGCGGGCCCGATCACTCGCCGCAGGCGACAGGGCTTCGCCGGCAGGACCAAAGAAGGTGAATTCACTGCCGCCCGGCAACTTGCCGACCGGCTGGGCGAGCACTGAGGCGTCCGACGCCAGCAGGGTGCGCCGCACCGCACCTTCCAGCACCTGATAGACGATGACCTGGGTGTCACTGGCGGCATAGCCGGCGGCATCCCGCCGGTGGCGGCTGGCGATCAGCACCTGGGGACCGGCAGCGACATCCGACAGGGCGCTGAGCAGGGTGTCGGCCTTGGTGAGGTCCCGCCGCAGGTAGGCAACGGCCGTGGCCTGTTGTTCCTGCTTAATCAGCCGCTTGTCCAACGAGACGAAGGACTGCTCCTGCTGGATCTGCCAGCGCATCAGCATCGCCCCGATCAGGCTGGTCAGGACCAGGACGACCATCACCTCGATGAGGGTAAATCCGCCGGTCGATCGCATCACGGCTCAGGTCCGAAGGGACTGAGGATCAACTGGTGATCCAGGTGCCGGGGTCCGTCACCGCTCTGCCAGTTCAGCGTGATGGCAACACTTTTGGCAGTTACATCGGTCAATGGGGTCACCGTGACGGTTTCCGTGCCACTTGGAAGCGCTGGAACCGGGAGGGTGACGACGCCTTCCGCCACGGACGCATAGGGCGTGTGGCGCAGCATCGCCTCCTGGTTTTCCAGCGTCTGCAGGGCTGTGATGCGCTGCTGGCGTGCGGCCATTTGGGTGGCGATCGTGTTGTAGAGGCGGCCCAGAGGCAAGAGAACGAGGCCGATCAGGGTGACGGCGACGACGACTTCGACGAGGGTAAATCCCTTCATTGGTACCGGGGGACGTCTCCGGGCGCAGCGGCTGGGGCGTCGGCGCCGGAATCACCGGCCTGTTGAGGGGGAGCCTCGGCCTTAGGCGTGGTCTCGCTGGTGGTCGGGGGCGCCGCCGCAGGTACAGGCAAAGCCGGCGGTGGGGCGACGGCACGGACCGGGGCCGGACGCCAGACGGCAGGGCGGGCCTGGGCGGCGGGAGACGAATCCAGCGGTTCGGGCGCCAGGGCACTCAGGCCCGACCCGTTCGACCCGTCACGACGGATCAGGTCCTGCGTGGTGCCAGCCGACATGAGGATCGTTTCGTTCCCCAAGCGCAGCTTGAGCGTCCGCAGTCCGATCTCGGCGACCCGATAGCCACCGAGGACCGTATCGCCCAACCGCCAGCGGCGCATCGTCGTCGTGCCTTGGGCGAGTTCCTCGACCAGCGCCGTGAAGACGCCGTCGCTGCTCATGCTGCCGTTGAACCGGATCTGACTGGAGGGTCGCGGTGCCGGCGTGCGCACAGGCGACACGGGCGGATCCGGGACGAGGATCTGCACGGGGGGCGGCAATGCCGTGAGTGGCACCGCAGCTGGCTGGGCGGGCATGTTGGGCACGATCGCCGCAAAGGGGTCATTGCGCCCGACGGTCGGTCGTCTGATGTGGTGCAGCTTGAGGACCTCGCCCCGGTCGATTGAACGCAAAGCAGCCATGGCACTGGCCTGAACGACCGGCTGGGCAGCGATCAGGCGGGACAGGGCCTGGGTGGTCGCATCGGGGGTGGCCCGGCCGGGCGTCGCTGTCGCCGTCTGGGGCACGACGGGGCGGACGTCGTTGGCGCCGTAGCTGGCAATCATATGGGTGAAAAAGGAGCCGACGACGATCCCCAGAATGGGGCCGATCCAGCGGTTCAGCCGGGCGGGTGACGGGTCGCCCATGGTGATCTGCTGCGGCCAGAACGGCTCTGCGCCTTCGGGTGGGACCAATTTTCCGGTCAAGCCGGTCCGCGGCAAAAGGGGACCGGTCGTACCGGTCCGGCCTTCCAACTGGCGAAGGCGGGATTCGATCAGATTGTCGTCAGCGTGCATCCGTGATGTCTTCCTGGGGCGATTTCGGCGACGGTGCCGTCCGGGCCGAGTAGCGTCCCCGGTCCCCATCATAAGTCAGTCAGGGCTTAGCGCAATATAAAGCCAGGGCTCAAAGTAGGACCACGCGGACGAGTTCCTCGATCGTCGTGCGTCCCGCCTTGGCTTTGTTGATGCCGGCGTCGGTCAGGCCGACCATGCCTTCTTTCAGGGCCAGGCGCCGGATATCGGGGTCAGGCGACCGGTCATGGATCATGTCCCGGATCGTCGGGGTGATCAGCAGGACCTCGACGATGGCCTCACGGCCCCGATAGCCCGTCTGGAAGCAATGGGCGCAGCCCTGGCCGCGGGCAAAGTCCCCCGGCTCGTCCGGCTGCAGGCCCAGTTGCATCAGCAGGGCCGCATCGGGACGGTCGGGCATCTTGCACTCCAGGCAGATCAGCCGGACGAGGCGTTGGGCAACCACCCCGATGGTGGCCGAGGCGATCAGGTAAGGCTCGATGCCCATGTCGATCAGCCGGGTCACGGCGGAGACGGAGTCGTTCGTGTGGATCGTGCTGAGGACCAGATGGCCCGTCAGCGCCGACTGAAACACGGTGCTGGCCGTCTCGGCATCCCGGATCTCACCGACCATGATCACGTCCGGGTCCTGCCGCAAAATGCTGCGCAGGCCATTGGCAAAGGTCAGGCCCGCCTTCGGATGAACCTGGACCTGGTTGATCCCTGCGAGCTGGTACTCGATCGGGTCCTCGATGGTGACGATGTTCAGGGTCGGGTCCTGGACCTGCATCAGGCTGGCGTAGAGCGTCGAGGTCTTACCGGAACCGGTGGGTCCGGTGATCAGGATCAGGCCTTGGGCCCGCTCGACAAAGCCGGCATACCGTTCCAGGGCGCCGGGATCGAACCCGAGCTGTTTCAGCGTGATGGGTTCCTGCGACTGGGGCAGCAGACGGATGACGATCTTTTCCCCATGCAGGGTGGGCAGGGTGGAAATACGCAGGTCCAGCTCGACATCCTTGCCCGTGGCATCACCGACGACCATCGCCCGTCGGCCGTCCTGGGGGATGCGCCGCTCACCGATATCGAGATTGCCCATGATCTTGATCCGGGAGAGGATCAGGCCCTTCAGCGATTCCGGAATGGCGGACACCTGGCGCAGCAGGCCGTCGATACGGAAGCGCACGATCAGATCCGTCTTGGTCGGCTCCAGATGCACGTCGCTGGCCCGGTCACGCAGGGCTTGCTGGAGGATGGCGTCGACAAGTTGGCTGATCGTCTGCTCGTCGTCCAGTTGCGCCGTGACAGTCGTGTGGTCCCGCCACCATTGCTGGTATTGGGCGGCGCTGATCGGATAGGTCCGGACCGGGCAGACGGCGAGGCGCTGCAGGTCGTCGAGGGCATGGAGGTCGTCGGGTTTGACCATGCCGACGTGCAGCTCGTTGCGGGACCGGAAAAAGGGGATGATCTGGTTCTGTTCCCGAAAGCGGGCCGGCAGCAATTCCATGGCTTCCGCTTGCACGAGGATGCCCAACTGCAGGTCGAGGTCGTTGACCAGAGACATCAACAGGTCGAAATCGATCCGCTCCCGCTTGAGCAGGTTGCGGACCAAGGCCGGTTCGCTGTTAGCGCCCAGGAGATTTAGCTCCTGGCGGGAGATCAGACCCGACTGGACGAGGCCCTGACCGAGCGTCAGGCGTGGCGTGGTAGTCAAAGTCGCCCTCATAGTCGTCCTTGTAGTTGCGAAAGCCCAAGATCCCCGGAGCCCCGTAGGCTCCAGCTTAGAGGCTATGCCGGTCCTCGGAAAGCACCCCACCCGTGACAATGACAACCCAGCGTTAGCTTCAGTCCAGGTATGACGGGGCAACGGCCCATTCGTCCCCGATCCCGCAGCGATGACGCATTTCATGCCAATGGTACGGTACCTGCAGCCTCGCCAAATCCCCGGTTCGTCCGGGGTGAGCGACATATTCAGGTACTACATGAGGAGCGACGTTTATGGGCTGGTTTTCACGTTTATTCGGGACAGAGACTCCTGAAAATGCCTCCACCAATCCCGAACCTCAGACGGATGGCGGCACGATCACCATTCCGGCTGAGCGGGTCGGTCCCCAGGGTGAGTTCGACCAGAGCGGTCTGGCCAAGCGCGTCGCGTTGGCCTTCGATCAGGACGCCACCGTCGCCGACGTCGACACGGTCTGGGTTGCCCAGACGGGCGGCACTGTCGTCCTCAAAGGCACGGCCCCGAGTGACGAGATCCTCGCCCAGATGGTCACCATTGCCCGCGGCATCAATGGCGCCACCAGCGTCGAGACCGATCAGGTGACGATCGGGTAATTTTCCACCCAAAGTCACAGGGACGCCCGGTTGAACGACGAGATTTGTGCTCGCCCGCGGCACCGGGCGTCCCTTTTTGGCAGCGCTGTCTGGGTTAGGTGCCGATGTATTCGGCGAATGACAGGCGCTTATTCTTGTTGCGGTCGAACTTGGCGAACTGCCTCTGCAAATAGGTGCGGACGCTGGTCAGGTCGGCTTCTTTGTAGTCGGCCGTCTGGGCCGCAATGTACTCCGCTTCGGTCAAGGCTGAGTCGCTGTTCGCGTCGATCCGGCGAAACTCGCGCTGTGCAACGGCCTTGGCATCTTCCTTCACGCCAAAGGCAGCAGCCAAAGCGGCATTGCGGTTGACGGGCATCGGCGCTGAGCGGGTGATCACGGGAGCCTGGCAGGCCGCCAGCCCGCCGATGAGCAACAGGGAACCCAGCAGTCGCTGCATCATCGCCCGATCCTCCCGTGATTAAGGAACATTTATCTGTCAGGGTTATAGGTTAAGAGCCCCGAAACCTTGCCTGATGCGGCCAAATGGGCATCCCATCCAAGGCTGCACCCGGAAAAACCCGCACCCTGAGCGGCGTTACGGACACCCGCCGGGGAGGCCCGAAGGACGTGCGAGGAAAGTTCGCCTTCTTAAGCAAGCCTTAACGATTCACAACCTATACATAACAAAGGATGGTTGGATGGTCTGAGGTGAGGAATTCATGCAGAGCCCCGTTGCGCTGAGCCAGTTTCGCCCGATGCCAGCTTCGGTGCGTCTGCCCCGCATGGCGGCCCCGATCCGGGCTGGGTCCCTGCATCGCCCTTCCGCCGAAACCGCCATGAAGGCTGCCCTGGCCGAAGACAATTTCGTCGGCCGGCCTTATGCCGCCGCCGGCATGCCCGCCGTGGGCCGTGGCGTCGACGGAGCCCTGCGCAACGGCAAGTTCCTCGGTGGTGATCTGAAAACCCTGATCCGGGCCAAGCTGAACCCGAGCGTGCGGGTCGCCGTGGCCAGCAAAGTCATCGCCGGTGTGGACAACGTCGCCTTCTACGGCGAAATGACCGCCAACGGCGTCCGCCAGGCCACGCACCATGCCGCCCTCACGCCGACGACCTTCGTCACCGGCATCCACCGGGCCGGCGCCCTCGGCAACATCGTCCTGGCCCGGGGGACCCTCCCGGCGCTGGCCGTGACGACCTACACCAAGACGGCTGAAGCCATCCGCCTGACCCGGAACACGGACGCCACCAAGCAGGAACGGCGCAACGCCTGGCGCGATGCGGCCTATTCGAACGTGGCGATGGTCAGCATGGGCTCGGGCGTCACCGGTTCCATCAGCACCCTGGCCGCCGGCCCGCTGGGTTCGCCGTTAACCCGCTCCGCCATGGTCCTGACCACGTCGGATGCCTTTCGTGTCGTCAACACGATCAGCAAGGTCCTGGCCCCGATCGCTGATGGCGCTTTGCTGGCGGCAGACTTTTTGCAGCTGCAGGCCCAGATGACAGGCACAGACGCCACGTCGGCCTGCAAAGCCCGCTCGTTCTTCAACGTCGGCCTGGGCACGATCAAGGTCGCCTCCCACTTCTTCCCCCCCTCGACGGCCGCCAAGACTGCTTACAGCGTCGTCGGCGTCGTCCAACTTGGTCTGGCCGGCTACGATCAGCTCCAAGCCCGCAAAGCCCGCCAGGGTTAGAGACTCTCTCAATCAACGATCGGTCGCCTGGCACCGCATGACTGCGCCAAGACTGCGTTACAGTGTCTCACCGGACTACCCCGTACGCTTCGTCACTGTGCCTTGCCTGGCATTGCCCTACGGCGCCAGGCTCGGTCTCGTTGATTGAGAGAGTCTCTTAGGGCGGGGATCCGTCAGCCGGCGATCACCTGGTGATACACCTCAGCGGTGATCCGGGCGGGCTCCGACCACGTGAAATGGGTCAGGATCCGCTGGCGTAAGGCCTGGCGCCGCTCTGTCCCCGGATCCTGCCAGGCCAGCGTCACGGCATCCCGGATGCTGCGCCAGTTGGCGGGATCGCAGACATACGCCAGATCACCGAAATACTCGGTTTCGATGGCCCGGTTGCCGACGACGAGGTTGCAGCCGGCCAGGGCCGCTTCGAGGTTCGCAATGCCCGGGGTCTCCACCCAGGACGGCATGGCGTGGACCCGGGCCGCCGCATAGGCCGAGGCCAGCATCTGCGGCGAAAGCTCCGGGATGAAATGCACATTGTCACCGGCCCAACGCCGGCAGAGACGCTCATAGTCTGCATCGATCCGCCGGCCCACCAGCACCAGCGGCAAACCCGTGTCCCGCAACGCCCAGATGAGCATGTGCTGGTTCTTGCGGGGCTCGATGCGACCGGCGCACAGCACGAAGTCTTTTAGTCCGAACGCGGTCACGAAAGGCTCCGGCGAAGCATCGAGAAACCGCTCCGTGAGCGCTGCATTGGGAACCACCGTGTACGGGATATCAGGCAGCGAAAGGGCGCCCAAGAGCATCTCGGCCTCCCGGCGCCCGTTCGGCAACAGATGGGCGGCATTGGTGAAGATCGCCCGCATTTTCTGGGCTTTTTCCGGGGGATCCTCCGCCGCTTCCCGGCCTTCCGCCGTCAAACCGAGCAAGCCTGCATGCCAATCGTCCAGCCGCTCCACAGCCTCGGCGGCCGTGGCGGCCTGCTTGAGGATCTCAATGGTGAGGATCGTCTCGCCCCGTGTGCGGGAAAAATCCCAGTAAATGGTGGAAATGACCAGCTTGCCCGGCAATTGCTGGATCTGCTCGTACTTATCGGGGGCATAGACCCCAAAACAATGCACCAGGGCGTAGGCGGCCGGGTCCAGCCGCAGCGACAACGACACGTCCGCCCGCACATGATTACCCCGCAACGCCTTCAGGGTCTCGAACAACTGCGTTTCACTGCCGCCCATGATCACCAGGGCACTCAGGTAGCTGACCATGAGGACTTCGAGGGATCCGGCCGGCAGCCGGTCCCCTTTCCAGCCGATGATCGCCATCCAGCCACCGTCCAAGGCGATCTCCAGCAGGTGGGCCGTCGCCGCAAAGGCCGTCTCCACCTCACGCCGCCGGTCCGCAGCCTCGGTGGCCGCACCGGGGATCAGCCACATGAACGACCCGCCCTCCTGCAGACAGGCCGCCGCCAGGGCCCAATCCGCACCCATGCCGATCACGGCATCGGCGGACATCCGCCCGTCGGTCAGCTTGGCCCGTTGCCACCCTTCGCTGAGGATCTGACTCTGTCCGGCCCAACCTGACAATCCAAAGAAGGCCACCCGACCGGTCGACAGACGCAAAAACCGCTGCCACAACGGGACGACCCAATCCGGCAGCACGGGCGTAGTCACCCGTGGGGCATTGCCGCCGACCGCCGTATGCCAACTGAAATCACCGCCCATCAGGCCCTCCCGCCGATCACGCCACGCATCGCATGTGCGGACCAGCGGGGGCCGTCGAGACTGGGGGCGTGGCGGCAGGATCGGGGCAAACAACAGACTCCATCAGCGTTGAAAGGTGCCTCAGTCTAACACGCAGCAGTCCTGGGCTATCCGGCTACCAGTGCCCGTTCGGCGTATGATGGCGGCATACCGCATTCGGCCCACGTGAGTGCCTGACCCTGGACACATCGATGACAGACACTACCGCCACGGCCACGACAGACCCGGCCGCCACGGCCCTTTGGGTGGGCCGGCTCCAGGTAGGTTTCACGTGGAACAACAACCGGACCATACTCACCGACGCGCTTGTTCAGTCCGCCAGTTCGTAAGCCGTGCTACGCCCACCACCCGGTGTTTTGCGCAAACTGCCCACTGCGATCAGCTCGGAGATATCCCGCAAAGCCGTATCCGGTGAGCACTTGGCGATTGCGGCCCATTTGCTGCTGGTGAGCTTGCCCTCGAAACCATCGAGCAGGCGATTGAGCAGTTTAATCTGCCGATCGTTCAGTGGTTTGCCCGCCCAGCGCTGCCAGAAGCTCGCTTTGCGTAGCACGCCGTCCAGATTCCCCTGGGAACCATCGACGGCACACTGAAGGACACCGAGGAACCAACTCAGCCAGCCGGTTACGTCGAGGGTGCCCTGTTGTGTCCGCTCCAGGGTTTCGTAATAGCCCTTGCGTTCACGTTGGATCTGCGATGAAAGGCTGTAGAAACGTTGGGCGCTACCGTCAGAGCGAGCTAGGAACAAGTCTCCGATTGCCCGGGCGATGCGACCATTTCCATCTTCAAAAGGATGCAACGTCACGAACCACAGGTGGGCAAGTCCGGCTTTGATTAACGCCGGTTCGCCTGTCTCGCCGTTGGCCCATGCGAGGAAGCGTGCCATCTCGGCTTCCAGCCTGTCGACCGGCGGCGCCTCATAGTGCACCGATTGACGATCGATAGGTCCGGAAACGACCTGCATCGGGCCCGTGGCGTCGTCACGCCAGTCCCCGACCCGAATACGGGTGAGGCCGCTGTAACCGGTGGGGAAAAGGGCTGAGTGCCAGGCAAAAAGACGCTCAACCGTCAACGGCGCCTGATATCGGGAGGTGGCGTCGAGCACCATGTCGACCACGCCCTCGACATGCCGGTCCGCCGGAGCCAGAGCGCCGATATCGACACCGATGCGGCGGGCGATGGAGGAGCGTACGGTTTCGACGTTGAGTGCCTCACCCTCGATGGCGCTGGTTTTCACGACGTCCTCGGTCAGCACCGCCAAACTGGCCTGATCACGCACCGTCATACCGACATCTGCCAATCGCCCAAGCAACAGCCCCTGGGCACGGCTGACATCAGCCAACGACCCAGCCAGCGTCGTCATATTGTAGCGCCAGCTTGGCCACTCGGCGGCCTGCCAGATGAAACGATAATCACCGCAGTTCATGCGGAGATTATGCGCCGTATTCGCCGCACCAGCAATTCCGGCTCGCCTCCCCCGGCGTATGTTCTACGGTGAGGAACGCTGGCGCAGCAACTCGATGCCAGACGACCGGGAGGCTATCCGTGCAGCCTCCAACGGCTGTCAGGGCTCGTTCGGCGTATGATGGCGGCATACCGCATTCGGCCCACGTGAGTGCCTGACCCTGGACACATCGATGACAGACACTGCCGCCACGGCCACGACAGACCCGGCCGCCACGGCCCTTTGGGTGGGCCGGCTCCAGGTAGGTTTCACGTGGAACAATGACCGGACCACCCTCACCGGCGCCTTTGCCCAGGCCCCCTGCGCCCTGTCACGGCCGCTTTATCCCAACGGGCCGGAAACCTGCCACGTCATGGTCCTGCACAATGCCGGGGGCATGGTCGCCGGCGACCGGGTCGAGCTGACGGCGACAGTGGCGGACGGCGCCCGGGCGGTCCTGACGACGGCCAGTGCCGGCAAGATCTACCGGTCCACCGGGGCACAGGCGACGCAAGCCATCCGGATCACGGTCGGGGCCGGGGCAACCCTGGCCTGGTCACCGCTGGAAACCATCGTCTTCAACGGCGCCAATTACCGCCAGGACCTCACGGTCGAACTGGCCCCCGGCGGCAGCTATCTGGGCTGGGACCTGGTCCGGTTCGGCCGCACGGCAGGCGGCGAGCGATTCTTGAACGGGGCATACCGGGCCCACACGACGATCAACCGGTCCGGACGGCCCCTCTGGATCGACCGTCAGCGGCTCGACGGCGGTGAAGCCGCCCTCACCTCCGAGCAGGGATTGGCCGGGAAATCCGTCGTGGGCACACTGGTCTGGATCGGCCCCCCGCTCGCCGATACGGTGGTGGCCGAGGCCCGGACGGCCTGGTCTGCCATGGCGGGTCAGGGCGAGGCCGGCGTCCCGGTGGTGGCCGCCGGCCTCGCCTGCCGGTATCGCGGCGAATCGACGGCCGAGGCCCGGCAATGGTTTTCCACCGTCTGGGATCTCCTGAGCGCCACAGGTGCCCCCCAACGGGCCGGTCAT
>JACMPN010000259.1 GCA_014377495.1 Candidatus Sericytochromatia bacterium | reverse complement strand
TTTGCGTCCTGGCGGCTCAGCGCAAGCCTTTCGGCTCGTCTACCCGACCAGAACAGGTTTGCTGTCTGCATCGGCTCCCCTTACGGGCGACCAACTTTTCAGCGACCGTCATCTCGGTGCGTTCCTTGCGGGGCAACCAGAGGGCTCCGGGTGGGCTTTCGGCCGGCTTCCCTTTCAGGCAGCCCGTTTGCAGCTCACTTATTCAGAATAGCCGCAGCGGTTAACGGCGTCAATTCGTTTTTTAAGTCTATTTTAGACATTACCTTTAAAGCCACTAGTCACGGGTCATTGGCCCATGGCACCCGGTCAATCGTTGCATCGCGAGCGGTTTTGGGCTCCGCAGACATGTCGCAATGCCTTGATAATGAGCGTTTCCGCATTTTCCATGGCGCAACGTGTGAAGGTGTCATGCTTTGCGACGCCACATCGGCAGATGTTGCATATGGCAAGGACTTCTGAATAGCGCCCACAACGCTGTTATAGAGAGGCTGTTAGGCACCTTAACAGCTCTTGGCACTGTCATGCTCGGCCCCTTTGCCCGATCGCCGGACCACGAATCCAGCGCCTACGACCATACCGCCAAACAGACAGAAATGTACCCGCCGACGCCGTGATTTTGTCGCCACGCACGCGGCCGCCCCATCACGGGACCGGGCGAGTTTCCTGCCTAACGCCCAAACGCACGCCGGTCCCGCCCAAAATGGACGGGGCCGGACTCAGCCGCAGAAGCCTGAAGGGCTATTTGACGACGCTGATCAACATGTCGAAGTTGCTGCGCTTCAACGTCAGGATCGTCCGCAGGTTGGAATACATCTGCTGGGCCATCGCCAGCTCGGGTGCCAGCTGCTGCATATTCACGTTGGCGAGTTCGATGGCATTGTGGACGATCCCACCTGTGCCGCCCAAGCCGGGCAGCTCCATCGGCATGATCGTCGGCCGCTTTGGCCACGAAAAGACCGTATTGCCGTACAAGGTCGCCTGCAACTCGCTCTTGTCCTTGGGACCTGCGACCAAGATCAGATCGCTCAGGCTGCCGCTGGCCTCCCAGGCCTCAGCGGATCCGATGATGGCCCGATCCGGATACGCAGGGGCATTGGCCCGGGTGGGAATGGGAATGGGCGGGTTTGTAATCTGACCGCCATTCACATAGGGATTGCCACCGGCCAATTTGACGGCCCAACCGGCGTTGCCGACAGCCACGCCACCGATCACCGTACCCGCAAAGTTGACGGAGTTGGCTCCCGTAAACTCGGTGCCCTTGACGACAATGCTGTTCCAGCCCTGCTTGAGCATGCCGTCGATGTTCAACGCCCCGGTACTGGCGTTGTCGGAAAAGCCGCTCAGCATCACCCCGTTGACCGAGGCGAAGGCCAAGTCGTTTGCTGACATCTGAAGAATGTTGCCGGTCGGCGCATTCGGGAGATAGAAGTTGCGCTTGAAAAGGACCGTCTGTTCCCGATCGGTGCCGCCTTCGTCGTATTTGGACCCCGCCACATAGGGCAGCCAGTTGCCGGCTGTGGCGCGCCACCCCGAATCGTCGTTATTCACGTCAGCAAGGGTCATGGCCGGTTGGTTGAAGACAAAGCTGCCCGGCAAAGATGCCTGCAGGCTCACGGCCATGGCTTGATCTACAGGCACCAGGCCCGACTGGTTCATCAGCACCCCCGACGGGTCGCGGTTGAACTCGCCGTCACGGGTCTGGAAGTAGTTGCCCATGCCATCCGTGACGAGGAACCAGCCTTCACCGCTGATCGCGCCATGGGTATTCGTGTCGCTGATCGAGATGTTGCCGTTGGAGAAGTCGGTGTATTCCTTGTAGTTCAGGGTGCTCTCGGCGATCTGCTGCAAGCCGCCGTTGCCGGTCGAACGAACGTCCGTGGCATTGCCCGTAAAGGTCAACCGCTCTGCCTTGTAGCCCGTGTGAATCGAGCCTTTGGCTTGAGCGTTCAGTTTGCCGACCCACTTGTCCAGCGCCCCGAAACTGTCGACCATCGTATAAATGTTAAGCATGGCAGTTTGCGACCTCGTCCGAATCCCGCGACTTCAACTCTAGAATGTAGCCGATTGCAGCGCCACGCTGTCGCTTCGAACAAAGGTTTAATCCACGCGCAAACTCAGCCGCCGGATTGTTGACTGCCAGTTCGCCCCTTTCGCATCCGGTTGGTGATTATCCTCACACCGACAATCGGCGTCAGGGATCGGTTTGGCAGGTTGTCGCTTACACTGGAAGGTATGCAGAATACCGCCTTGAAAACCGCCATCCTCCTATTGACGGCCGTCGGACTGACCGGCTGCACCGACAACCCGCTCGGGCGCTGGATCGGGGCCGTTGGTGGCTGTGCCGGCGGCAACGCCTACCAATTCAAACTAGCCCACACCCCGATGGTGACCCTCTTACACATCGAAGGGCAGACACCGGTCATCTCGGCCAGCGTGCCGTTGACCATCGGCCGGCCGTGCGAGTCACTCCAAGGCGGCAGCAGTGACCTGCAGGGCGTGCGGGTGTTGCGCAACGGTACCGCCATCCCGGCCTCGGGCAGCTATGAGCTGGGGACTTACCTGTTGCGCTTCAACGATGCCGTCCTGCCGGGCAGCTACCGCTATGACGTCCAGGGCATGACCGACAACACGCCTGCTGCCGCCGTCCTCGGCCGCACCACCTTCGATGTGGCGGCCTCGCCGATCCAGGGCTTTGCCCGACTCGGTGCCAGTAGTCCGAACCTGCCCCAGGGTCGGCTGAACTGGAACGCAGTCAATGGCCACAACGGCTACCGGCTCCGGTTCGCCTACTCCGATCCGGCCAGCGGGACCCAGCAGGTCGCCGTGATGAACCTTTCCCCAACGGTGACCAGCTATCAGCTCGGCACCCCCGTCGCCGGGGACCCGGTCATTGAGGAAGGCCGCACCATCGGCCTGCCCGCCGCCATCGCCGACTCCCGCAACACGGGCCTGAAACCTGGCCTGCGGCTCAGCGTCACCATCGGAGCCTTCCGCTTTCAGCCCGGTGACGGGGCCAACCGGCTGACGTCCGGCTTCGACTGGGAGCATCGTTCGCTCCCCATCACACTCTCCCCGTAAAGGCTGGATGACATGATAAGCAAAAGGCCCGCGCTCAGCGCGGGCCTTTTGCTTTTGTCCGAGGCGTGCCTGTCGGGCTACCTGACCAGGGACAGCAGGATGTCCCGGCTGCCTTCCTGGACCAACTTGGTCCCGACCTTCGGGGCCGATCCGGCACTGAGGTTGTCCTTCTCGATGGAGACCGGGAAGACCGTCCCGTATTCACCGTCCTTTTTGATAATCACCTGGACCTCCAGGATCGATTGGTCGATATCCCGCCAATCGCTACCCGAGGCGATCCAGTTGCGGGCTGTGCGGATGTCGGCGCTGCTGATGGCGAGGGCGGGCAACAGGGCGCCGTGTGAGCTAAAACTTGGTGCCGCAGCCGCCGGAGCTGCATCCGCCACCCGTGCTACAGCCACCGCCTGACGCCTCCGCCGGCGGGACGTCATCCTCGACCCAGTCGGCGAGAAACACCAACGTCAGGGCCCGCCGGGAATCGTTGATCGGGCAGGCCCGGGGGTCATGGGTGCAGATAGGGTCCGGGCAGTCGCCGCAAATGGCGTCGAGACTGTCCAAGGCCGCCTGGATCTTGCGCTGGGAGAGGGCATCGACGACTTTGGTGACGGCCCGACTCATCTGGAACGCTCGGCTTTGGCCCGCCGGGTCTGCAACCGTTCCCGGACCTCTTGGATCGCCGCCTGCTGGGCATCGTGCCAAAGGTTGTCGGTCCACATGATCAGGGCGTCTTCCCGGTCGTCATGGTAGTACCCCTTGCGCCGGCCGAGAGTCGAAAAGCCGAACCCCTCATACAGACGTTGCGCCGGGATATTGCTGGCCCGCACTTCGAGGGTCATCCATTTGGCGCCCCGCTCCATGCAGTCGTCGATCGCCCGCATGACCAACTCGGCCCCCAGGCCGCGCAGCCGGTGTTCCGGGTGTACCGCCACGGCCGTCACATGGGCCTCGTCGAGGATCAGCCAGTAGCCGATGTAGGCCACGACCTCGCCGGCCCAACGGGCGACATAGTAAATGCTCGCCGGATTGGCCAGCTCTGACTTGAAACTGTTCACCGACCAACGCTCGCCAAAAGCCAGCCGCTCGATGCGTGCGACGTCATCGAGTTCGGCTGCGGACATAGGCGAGATAGCCAACATGTTTTTCATGTTCCCACATTCCGGGCTGCTTCTACCAGCCGGAGGCGTCCCGTCACGGCACGGCCTCGCGGACGTAAAGCGGCTGCACATCCAGATAGGACACAGCCCCGCCCGCCCGCCACAACCGATACGCCTCCAGGGCGGCCACAGCCGGCCGGCTGGCAGGTGCGTCCGCCTGCACCCGCGCCCAGACCACGCTCTCCGCATCGGCCCGCATCGGCGGGGTCATCGTCCCAAGGACGCAGACGGGCCCGGCCACGGCGGCCAACACCTCCCGCCAGACGGGCCAGGCATGCACCGCCGGGGCCTGGTGCCACACGATCCCGGCGGCCGTCCGGCGGCCGAGGCCGGCGTAAACCTCATTGCGGCGGACGTCGAGCACGGGTGAGACCAGCATCCCGATCGGGGCCTGCAGGGCGATCACGGCCGCCGCATCGAGGGCGACCATCGGCACCTGCCAGACCTGGGCCAGGGTCTTGGCCGTCGTCACACCGCCCCGCACCCCCATGTAATGCCCCGGTCCCGTCACGACGGCCACCGCCCCGATCTGCCCGGGCGACACGCGCCACAACGGCAGGACCGTCCGCAGGTGTTCCACCAGCGTCTCGGTGGGTGCCTTGCCGATCAGGTAGTCGCCCACCAGGCCATTGGCACCGGCGACGGCAAAGCCCCACGGATTGGCGATCGTTTCAATCGCGAGCAGCATCGTCCACCTGTCCTAACAGCGATTCCAACATTTCGGGGCCCCGCAACGCCAGGCGGCGTCCCCCGGCATCATGACGGATCGTCACCCGCACGGCCTGATCCGGCCAATACGGCCACCGGTCCGGCCACTCGACGAGCAGTAGCCCATCGGTCCGGTCCACGTATTCCGGCAGCCCGGTCGACTCGACATCGGCTTCCCCTTTCAGCCGATAGAGATCGGCATGGAACAGGGTGCCCCGGGTACCGGGATACTCGGCCAACAAGGTGAAGGTCGGGCTACCCACAGGATCGTCAACGCCCAGTCCCTGGGCCACGCCCTGAGCCAGGGTGGTCTTGCCTGCCCCGAGATCACCGGTCAACAGCACGACCGTACCCAAAGGCAGCAATCGCCCCAAATGGCCACCCAAGACCCGGGTAGCCAAGGCATCCGCCAGGTGGAACTCGAGCACGATCCCTCCAAAATAAAATCGACTGGCGACACTGACACGCGTTGACCGAGTGCGGGAGGTGGCGTGCGGCCCCCCTCCCTAAGGCTCCCCTTGCGGAGAACTAAGTTTTTTACGAATCACCACCACGGGGTCTCTGCCTATCTGGCGACCAGGGAATCGTACCCGGCAGATGGCGGCGGCGGCAGAAAAATCTCCCGCGCACGCCGTGTGTGTCGTGTGGGGCTTCAGGGTGGTCCAGATGGGAGACGGTTCCCGACGACAGGTCCCAGTGGACCTTAGGAGGGGTTCGGCTCGCAGGTGGGCCGCCCTGAAGCCCCACACGACACACACGAATAGAGGGCACTTCTGGCGGCTACCCGCCGGAAGTGCCCTCTGGTGAGAGTAAGGTCCCCATCATGCCGTGGTGCCGAGGAGTTTTGAACCTGTATTTCTACAGGTCGGGAATCGCTCGCAGACTTTTTGGTTCCCGACTACCAGGGCCGGTTTACCTGGGCCTGCGAAGGGAGACTCCCTTAACTAACTCAGTAATGGCTCAAAACTAAGCTGGCTCACCAACACAGCAGGGCTTACTCTCTGGCTCACGATATCACATCGGCCCGCTGCCCGTAAAGCAAGCCGGGAAAACTGCCCCAAACGCCGCAGGCAGCCCGTTTCCGGGCTGCCTGCGGCCACGCCGCCCACCACTCCACCTCGTCCTGGCAGTCCGCCGCTGATTACATCCGGGCCAAATGGCGGGGTTCGACGCGGAACTTGATCGCCGTCCGGTCCTCGCCATTGATCTGGATGTCCTCGAACGCCGGTATGCACACCAAATCGATCCCGGCCGGAGCCATATAGCCCCTGGCAATCGCGATAGCCTTGACGGTCTGATTGATCGCCCCCGCCCCGATGACCCGGATTTCGCACCACTTGCGTTCCCGGATCACCCCGGCGATTGCCCCGGCGACCAACGACGGATTCGACGTCGAGGCGACTTGCAACAACGAGGGAGAGCGGTGCACCGTTTCAACGCTGGCGTCCGACTTCACCTCGGTCTTCATCTGTGGATCTCCTTTACCAAGATCTGACGACATAGCAGGACCCCTTGGGCGAGTACGCTCGCCGTTTAGCGATCCAACTCATTGTGGGTCCGCCCGCTCCCGGGACCGTCAGCCAGAGTGGCCGAACTTGCTGACAGTCGGCCCTGACCGACCGAGAAGCACCCCGTCCATATGGCCAAACCCTTGCAATCCGTTTTCCAGCCCACCTAACGCAGGGTGAAAGGCGAGACGTTTGTGCCCCCGAAACCCTGCGGGGTATCTGCGTTCACCGACCAGTAATAGGTCCCCGCCGCCGCCCGCTGGTCCGCCACCTTGCCGTCCCAGGTGAAGCCCGTCTTCGTCGGCCCCAGGCGGGGACTCGTCACCAGCGTGTTGTTGTGCGCATCGGTGATCCGCACCCGGTACCGGCGGGCCCCCGCCCCCGCATGCCAGCGCATCGCCACCGGCGCCGACACAGCGGCATCCGGGGCCGGCTGCAGATTGGCGTCCCAGGCCACGTCCAGCTGCGGCGTCTGACGGGGCCGCCCCAACTCCAGGTAGAACGGATCCGTGGACAGATAGCCGTAAGTGTCGACGCCCGGCGTGTACAGCACGGTCCGGCCCACCTCCCGGCGCTCGGACGGGGTCGCCAGGTCAAAGGCCACCCGGTACAGGCCCGACGTGACGTTGTTGAACCGGTAGGCCCCGATCGAGTCCGTCCGCCCCGTCGCCGACGTCCGGTACTCGTTGCCGACCTTCTTGAGCAGGACCACCGTGGCCCCCGGCAGGGGCTGTGCCGACTTGACGACCGTCCCGGTGATGGCGGCATCGGCCGCCACGCCCGTCCTTCCGGGCAACTGTCCGCAGCCGGCCACTGCCGCCAGGCAGATCGCGGCCATCACCACCTGTGTCCCGCGTGTGAGCATCCGGCACTCCTTGGCCTGTGCGGCCCGCGTTCCGCAGCCCGTGCTGCCCGCCCCAGTCTCCACCCGGCCACACCCCCATCCCCACGGCCAGCGTGGCTGAAGAAATCCCGCCAAGCCTTGCCGTTACAGGCGTCGAACCGATTCTGCCGACCCAAACGACACGGCGCCCCGGTCAGTTGGGTAACTGACGGGGGCGCCGGGCTTAGCTCTCGGAGCGGTAAGTCCGCTCAAAGGGCGGATTTACTGGAGGGTGAACTTGCTGATGTTCGTCCCGCCGAAGCCGGAAGGCGTGTTGACGTTGACTGACCAGGCATACTGGCCCGCAGCAGCTTTGGCGCCATTCGCCATGCCATCCCAGGTGAAGCTGATCGCACTGCCCTGCAGGGTGTCGCTCGAGAACACCGTGTTGTTCGAGGCATTGACGATGCGGATCGAGTAGCTCGTCGCATCAGCGGCCGGAGCCCAGCTGAACGTCACAGGGGCTTTGGCACTCCCATCCACTGTGGGATTGAGGTTGGGCGTCCAGGCCACGTTCATCGGGGGGATGGTCCTGGAACCTTCGCTGCCCATGATGACGAACTCGGTCGTCGTGTAGAAACCAT
>JACMPN010000258.1 GCA_014377495.1 Candidatus Sericytochromatia bacterium | reverse complement strand
GGCGGCGATCGCCATGGATACGGCGAGGAAACGGGAACCCACGCGCATGACGCCTCCGCTCAGTCTGTTGTCCGAACCCCCATCGTATACCCCGGTGGCAGCCTGTGTCCCGCCATGCGCCTCGTCAACTGCCCGACTGACGACCGCCGTTTGGCGCCCGGCAATGAAATATGGCATAGTGATGACCATTATGCTCTTTGGTTATTTCATTTTGACAATTAATTTAGATGATATGGATGTCGTGACATGATTTTTGCAGTAAGCTGTCCGCAAACGCTGCCCGTCGCTATCGACACGCCCCTGATGTTCGATCAAACGGCCAGGTTCTTCAACAATGCCCGGCTCCGCTAATCCGCTGGCAGTACTGGGCAATATGGCCTTGGGCACGATCGTCCGCATGGCGGCATGGCCCACGCTCTATTGGGAAGTACTCGAACAGGCCGGTCCGTTGCTGACGGTGGTCCGGCTCGTGGGGACGGATATTCGCAGTGCGCTTTACGCCCGCGGCGAAGTCGAGGTCGTCGATTTACCGGACTCCGTGGACGCTGAATTTCCGTGATTTTGCCATCCTGATGACGTGATGTCCTGCGCATCATCGGGACGCTGCCCACGCTGGACATGTGGGGCAAGTCAAAAAAAGCGCGCAAAGGCGGCCGGCCGCCTCAACGCGCCTTTGTCGCGCGGGTTACCAGATCAGACTGGCTTCTTTGCGCACCATCGGATCGCCGGCCCTGGCCCCGAAAGCCTTGGCAAAGAAGGCCAGATTGGACAACGGGCCATTCACCCGAAACTGGGCGGGCGGGTGGGGATCCGTGTTGATCAGGGTGCGGGTGTATTCCGGGCGTGAGTTGCTGGCCCAGACCTGCGCATACCCCAGAAAGAATCGTTGCTCCGGCGTGAACCCGTCGATCGGCTTCGGCCGTGCCTTGCCGACCACCGACTTTTCGAGTGCCTTATAGGCCAGGGTCAGGCCACCCAGATCGGCGATCGACTCACCGACCACGAGCTTGCCGTTGACGTGGATGTCTTTTTCCACGAAATAGCCGTCGAACTGATCGGCAATCCGGGAGGAGAGGGCCTCGAAGCGCGTTTTGTCTTCGGGCGTCCACCAGTTGCTCAGGTTCCCCTTGGGATCGAACTGCGCCCCTGAATCGTCGAACCCATGGGTGATCTCGTGACCGATGACGGCACCGATGCCACCGTAGTTGATCGCATCGTCCGCTTGCGGATCGAAGAACGGGGGCTGCAGGATCCCCGCCGGAAAGACGATCTCGTTCATCGTCGGATCGTAGTAGGCGTTGACCGTCGGTGGGGACATGTACCACTCAGTGCGGTCGACGGGCTTGCCGATCTTGGCCAGATCCCGCTGCCACTCGAAGGCGTTCGCCCGCAGCAGGTTGGCGACATATGAGGTTCGGTCGATCTTCAGGGCCGAGTAGTCCCGCCATTTGTCGGGATAGCCGATCTTGACGGTGAAAGTGTCCAGCTTGGCGGTGGCGGCCTTGCGGGTGGCCGGGCTCATCCAGTCCAGGGTTTTCAGGTCTTCCCGGAGGACGGCGTTGATGTTCTTGATCATCGTCAGGACCCGGGCCTTCGCCGCAGGCGGGAAATGCTTCATGGCGTAGATCTGCCCCAACGCCTCGCCGAGGTGACCGTCGGTGACGGACACGCCCCGTTTCCAGCGGGGCCGCAGGACCTTGGCACCCGATAGTTTGCGGCTGAAATCAAAGTCCTCCTGGACGAAGGCTTCAGTCAGCGAGCCTGCCGTGCCGTTCAGCAGGTGCCAGCGGAAGTACGTCTGCCAGTCGGACAGCGCCACGGCCGTCAGATGCTTGTCCATGACCTTGAAAAAGTCCGGCTGGCCGACGTTGATGCCTTTCAGGTCCGGGCGCCCGACGGCGGCGAAGTACTCCGTCCAGTTGAAATCAGGAGTCAGGGCCGCCAACTCCGCCGCAGTCTTCTTGTTGTAGACGGCGTTGGGGTCGCGTCTTTGCACTTTGGTCATCGACGCCTTGGCGAGGGTGGTCTCGATCTCCATGACGACCTGCGCCTTGCGGGCGGCAGCGTCCTTGGAGTCGCCGGCCAGTTCCAGGATCTTGGCCACGTGCTTGACGTAGGCGGCCCGCAGGTCCTTGGAGGTGGCGTCGTCCTTGGTGTAGTAGTCCCGGTCGGGCATCCCCAGGCCGCCCTGGACGGCTTCGGCGATCACCTGGGTGCTGTCCTTGAAGTCCAGCGTCGAGCCGAAGTTGAACAGCGGGTGAGCGCCCCGGACGTGCAGGTGGCCGAGGGCCTTGATGAAGCTCTTGCGGTCCTGGATGGCGTCGATCAAGGCCAGCTCAGCCTGCAGCGGCTTGATGCCGGCCGCCTCGATGCGGGCCGTGTCCATGAAGCTGGCGTAGAAATCGCCGATTTTCTGCTCGTTGGTGCCGGCCCTGGCGTGGCTGTTCGTCGCCGCCTGATCGAGGATCGCCCGCAGGGCATACTGGTTCTGGTCGGCCAGGCGGTGAAAGCTGCCCCAGGACGAATACTCGGGCGGGATGGGGTTCTTGGCCTGCCATCCGCCGATCGCATACTTGTAAAAGTCCACGGTGGGCTTCACGGAGCGGTCCAGGTTGCCGATGTCGAAGCCATGACCGGTGGTCACGGCGGGTTTGGCCAGGGCAGGTCCGCTCAGGGCGCCGATGGTGGCGGACGTGACGCTGAGCCCGGCCAACATGGCGAGTGTGGCTTTAAATGTCGTCTGGCGTGGGGTCATGGTCACCTCGGGCAGGCAATATAGGGTGGGTGGGGCTCAGTCTAACCCAACGTGCCGCCTCACATCTCCCCCAACCCTCGGTGTTACCAGATCAGGATGGCTTCTTTCCGGACCATCGGATCGCCGGGCTTGGCCCCGAAGGCCTTGGCGAAGACGGCCAGATTGGACAGGGGGCCGTTCACCCGAAACTGGGCGGGCGGGTGGGGATCCGTGTTGATCAGGGTGTGGGTGTATTCCGGGCGTGAGTTGCTGGCCCAGGCCTGCGCATACCCCAGGAAGAACCGCTGCTCCGCCGTGAACCCGTCGATCGGCTTCGGCCGGGCCTTGCCGACCAGCGACTTTTCGAGTGCCTTATAGGCCAGGGTCAGGCCACCCAGATCGGCGGCCGACTTCCTGTTGGAGATGGGGTTCGGGTCGCGCTTCTGGGTCTTGGTCATCGACGCCTTGGCGGGGGTGGTCTCGATCTCCATGGCGGTCTGCGCCTTGGTGGGGGGAGCGGCCATGGTGT
>JACMPN010000257.1 GCA_014377495.1 Candidatus Sericytochromatia bacterium | reverse complement strand
AGCAGTTGGCGTTGCAACGGGCCCATGCCCACGTGCCGGAGGTGGTCGGCGTCGGCACGAAGCCTGCCTTGGCCAAGAAACCCTTTGAGATCAACGATAAAGGCGAAACGACCGTCTTGCAGCACGAAATGGTTGACGAGATCCGTTCCTCGTTCCGACCGGGCCAGTCCTAAACCCATCTGCGGGTCAGAACCATTGAGTTGAGCGAGGGGCGCCGGTTGAACCCGTCCTAGGCGGAGGGAAACGACAGGAGCGAGAGCGGTGTCTCCAGCCGTGATGCCTGCTGGTAGGCCTGAAGGATGATTGCCTGGGCGGAGAGAGGGGCAAATTTAGGCGGAGCTTCCTGCTCGTCGTTCTTGACCTGACCACTGAGCAGTTGGCCTAAGCGGGAGCCACTGTCCGGCTCTGCGCTCATCTCGACGGAGAGTGGCTCATCCTGGCCGAGATGCAACACCTCACGGCGGATCGCCTCGTAATGCGCCTGCCGCAGCTCGGGGTCGATCCCGGCGAGCCGTTGCAGGGCGCCGGCGATGTCCGGCCGCTTGTGGGCGATCTCGGTGACGGCTTGGCTGTCCACGATCGGGCCGATGGGCGGGGCCGGATTGTACGTGCTGACGCTGGAAGCCGTTTCCGACCGGTTGGAAGCCGATGGGTTTAACCACAGGTCCACCGAGCGTCCGAGTTGGACGCCAAGTTGACTGCGCATGACCGATTCCTTTCATCCGTGAACATCCGTTGCGGCAGCAGGCTGCCAGGGAAATCATCGGCAACCCGGTGCCGGCACTTACAGGGGTTGTCGTTCCGAATCGCCGGCAACAGCCCCGGCACGCCCTGCCCAGAATTTTGATGCCAACTGGCCAGGGGCGGCGTCACTCACACGTGCCATCGTGGCCAGACAGCAGGGGGATGCGATGAGTCACGAATTGCCCATGATTGCCGAATGGGAGGCGCAGGACCGCGTCGAGGCGGTCTTCGTCGATATCCGCCGGGCGTTTCCCTATGTGCCGATGCTGTTTCGGGCCCTGGCCCTCCAGCCGGTCGGCCTGATCCTGGCCTGGGAACACGCCAGGTCAGTCCTCCGATCCCCGCATATCCTCGAAGCCGCCCTGCGTCTCGAAAAGGTGGCGACTCCAACGGGGTCTCTCGTGCGGTTGCCCTGGCACCAGCTTAGCCCTTTCCGTCAGGACGCCTTGCGGGCGATCCTGGACCATTTTGCCCAGACGATGCCCGTCCACGGGCTGATGCTGACCAGTCTGGGCCTGGCATTGGCAGGTGAGACCACGGCGGATCCCGTCACCCTGTCCGATTGGCGGGCCGAAGGGCATCCGATGCTGATGCCGACCTTCGATCTGATCGAGCCTGATGATGCCCCACAGGCGGTGCGCCACCGTTTCGCCCAGATTCGGTCCCTTGTCGGCCTGCCCTACATCGAGGCGTTTTGGCGGGCCCTGGCCAGTGATCCGATCCTGCTGGATGCCGTCTGGAACGGGGTCAGCCGGCAGACGGATCGTCACGGGTTTCTGGCCCAGGAGACCCGGACCTGCGAGTCGGCCCGCCACCTGGCAGCCTCCTTGACCCCGCCCCACGTGCTGTCGCCGATGGCCCTGACGCGGGCGGGGATCGCCGAGACGCTCCCCGCCATCCTGCGCCTGATCGGTATGATGGCCGGCGGAGCCCTCCGGCACACGGTCATCTGCATGGCCCTGTCGGCCGACATTGAGCGACAGTCGGCCCAGGCGGCCTAAACAGGCGATGCCAATTGATCACCAAAGTTAAGGCCGTCCCTTGCAGGGCGATTACGCATTATTAACACCGGCCTGCTGAAGTCATAGGCAGGTCTGGTAGGATGCGGAGACAAACGGTGACGTGTGGTTCGTATGGCCGCACCGGCCTGGAGTCCGATGGAAACCCTGATTCTCGCCCTTTGTTTTTTTACCAGCGTCGCCGTCAACATTGGTTTGATGGTCGCCTTCATCGGCAAACGCCAGCGGACCAGTCTGGAGTTTTCCGGTCAGACGCTCCAGGTCAGCCTCCACCAGGGCAACGTCCACCTGATCACTGGTCTGGTCCTGTACGAGAAGGGCCGTCACGACGAAGCGGTCGCCATGCTGCAGGAGGCGATCCGCCACGACCCGCAGGATATGATGGCCGATGCGATGCTCCAGATCGCCCTCAACGCCGGTCCGGCGTTTCGGGTCAAAGGTCTGGCACCAGCCTCCCAGCGCCGGTTGGCCAGTCGGACGGAAAGCCACGTCATGCCTGAGATCATCGATGCCGAGGTCCGGGAGCTCACCAGCGGCGACGAACCGCTGGCGGAATCCGCACTGGCGCTCAGTGAGTCAAGCGCCAGACCCATTTCCCTGCCTTTCGAAACCAAAGCCGCCCGTGCGGTGCCGCCGAGGGCCATGGCTGCCTCCGAGACGCCCGTGGTCGCCGCGCCTGCCGCTGTGCAGGTTTCCACGGATCCACCAGCCACGCAGTCGCCGTTGTTGTCCGGAGACGATGGCGCCTTGGCCAATGCCGTCAAAGACGGCTTGACACTCGTCAGAGAAGGACACTTCGATCGGGCTCTGGTCCACTTCGAGGCGCTGATGGCGACTCATCCCCAGAGCCGCATCGCCCGGACGGGTTTGGCGATCGCCCTCAAGCACGCTGGACGCGGAGACGAGGCCGCCGAGGTCCTGCGCGCCGCACTGGTCCAGGAAGCGGCTGTGACCGGCACGGGGCCTGCCGCCAGTACCTGACCCAGCGCCCGAGTGCCGACTGGCGGGCGAGTGTGGCACACTGCTTTCTGCTGGTTTGGCAGAAATGGCGATCTTTTCGCAGCTGTCGGCCCGTCCGCAGAGCGGCTTACGGCAGCAGGAGAGGTATCGGCATGAGCAAGCGCCCCGAAGAATATTCCCGAGCGCAGTTGATCGATCTGGTCAGCACCCTCGAGACACAGTTGAACGACGCCGTCGGTCTCGATGCGGCACCCGACACTGAGGTTGCCACCCTGATCACCGAGCTGAAGACATCGGCGCGAAACATGGAAGACCAGCTCGTGGCCCTTTACGCAGACATGGAAAGGCGCACGGATATCGAGACTGACGCCACAGTCACGGCGGCGTTGGCCGAAAAAGACGCCCAGATCGCCACCCTCCAGAAAGTCGCCGCCAAGCACCGCGACGATGCGGAAACCATCGCCGGCCTGCGGAAGTCCCTCGTCAAGGCCCAGGACCACGTGGCGGCGATGCGCTCCGAAATGGCCGTCAAAGCAGGCGCCTCGGCCGTCAACCTGGCCAGTGCAATGCAGGCAGAAGCGCTCGACCAGCCGATCTACGTCACCCTCCACAATGAAACGTTCGACATGTCGGATGCCTCGGGCGTCCATGCCTGCCGTGAAGCGGTCAGCCGGACGATGGCCGAGACGGGGATCATGCTCGTCAAGCTGCTGCAGCACCGCCAGGCTCAGGAGCAGTTCCGGGAGTTGACGAGTGTCCTGCCGGGTGGCGGCCATAATACGGCCCGGATGGCCCAGCTCGGCCAGGCGATGGGCGAAGCCAGTCAACGGTTGACCTCCACCTATGTGGAAGGCCAAGACGTCAGCAAGCTCGTCAACCGCCTCCATCAGGAGCGCGGTCTGGTCGATCAGTGCATTCAAGCACTGAATGTCCTGGACATGGACACCCGTCGCAACGGCAAAGCGGACTGAGGGGCGGTGAGCCCCCAAGCTCTGACGGTCTGACGACGCCGAATGCGGGGTCAGGCCAGCAGATGTTCGAACTGCAGCCCGTACTGCGGGTGGTTGCGCAACATGTCCCAGCTGGTGTCACCCGGGAGCGTCAAACGCAGCCACTGGCAGTCTTCCACGGCACCCTCCAGGGTCGCCATGGCCTGAGGGAGCGTTGATTCCTGCTGGGCCAGCAGTTTGGCCATGACTACCTGGATCAGGGTGCGCTCGGACCCAGCCTCACTGTCGGCTAAACGGGCCGAAAGCCGTTCAACGGCCGGATCCCAGGCTTGTTTGGCGATGAGCCACTGGATGATCCGCTGTTTGCCGGCCGTGTCGATGGCGTCGTGGGCTTCGGCTTCGAGATAGAGGGCCATCGCCCGCTGCCGCTGCCCGGCCTGCCAGAGCTGATCGGCCAAGGGCACGATGGCCGGACTGAACGTGCCGGAAATCTGCTTCAGGCGCTCGACAGCCATCTCCGCTTCCTGGACGTAACCCTGCCGGATAGCGAAGGCGGCGACCTCCTGGACCAAGGCCAAATCTTCCGGGGCCGCCTGGAGGGCAGAGCGATAGTGCTTGAGTGCCGACAGGTATTCCTGCCGATACGCCGCCAGACGGGCGATGACCCGGTGATTGGGGGCCAGCGGCCCTTTGCGGCGTTGGGCCTGTCGGGCATGCTCGTTCGCCTGTTCCAGGTCGGCGGGATCCTCCGACTCGCTCCACCAGGCGGCCAGCGTCCAAAGCGGCTCGTTGGAACTGGGGAAGGTCTGGGAAAACTGCAGCAGGAAACTCTCGGCCATCGCCCGCTGACCCACGTGCCAGAACCGCCGGGCCAGGGATTCAAACGTGCTGAAGCCGGGATTGGTCCGGACCAGGGCCCGGGTGTTGGCTGCCATGCCTTCGACGTCCCCACGGAGCAACTGGCGGGTGATCAGCTCGCTCAACACGTGTGGTTCACCGGGGACCGCCGCCGCCAGGTGTTCCAAGAGGAACACGATGGCCGCTTCGTCTTCCCGCAGGAGCAGGGCCTCGACCAAGGCAGGCAACGCGCCCCTTTGCTCCGGCGCCAGCCTGCGGGCGAGACTGTCGAACTCCGGCCACCGGCCCTCTTTGGCGAGACTTTGGAACAGTGAGGCAGCCAAATGCGAGTCCGGCGCCTCTGTCTCGCACATGGCCAGGGCCTGCTCCTGTCGCTCGGGCACCTGGGCATACACCAGGCGCAGGGCGGCCAGGCCCTGTTGGCGGACGTGGGGATTGGCGCAGGGTAAAGCGGCCATCCGCTCCAACAGCGGGAGTGCCCGCCGCACCTGCCCGCCGGCGAGCCAGACGACCCCGAGATCGAACAGCGCAACGGGATGCTCGGGATAGGCCGTGACCAGATGCTCCCGCCAGGTCGGGTCGCCAGCGACAATCTGCCACTGCTGACCGAGCAAAAAGGCGGCGGCCTCCTGATGGGAGGGGGATTGGAGCAGGGCCGTCAGGGCGGGATCTGCATAGGCGCGGTCGGCGGCATCGGGCAGGGTGATGGTGGGGTCGGGCGGCCATTGGGCGACATACAGCCGGACGAACAGCGCCAGGGCCCGATAGGCCTGTGGCATCAGGCCCGCCCTGGCGAGCAGTCCTGCCTCCAGCCTGTAGGACTCCGCATCGGCGGTGACCTGGGCCCGTGCTTCAGCCCAACAGTCCAGGGCGCTGGTGACGTCGCCCTCGGCGAGCCACCAGTCCGCCAACTGGCAGGAGTAGCGCAGAAAAGACCGCTCGTAGGGGCCGACAGGCTCGACGATCCGGATGGCGGGATCGAGGGGCAACGGCGGATGCCGCTCGATCAGCCGCCGGCGCTCACGGGTGAGGGTGCGGATTGCCGCCAGTCGGGAGCCCCGGGCCTCCTGAAGCACCGCCAGCTCGAGCACCGCCTCGTCCGATCCCGGCAGGCCCAGACAGGATTTGACGACTTCTTCGGCCATGTCCAGCCGGCCCAGCCCGTGCCACGCCCGACCGAGCCAGGCCCGCACCACCGTCTGAAAGGCGGAGGGAGCTTCCGACTCACTCAGCCGTCGCAACAGGTCGATGGCCATCATCCAGTCCCCCTGGGCCATGGCGAGCTGGGCTGCGGCCAGGACCCGCCGGCCCATGGGCCAGGCCAGGCGCTCGGGCTCTCGCAGCCACTCCTGGGCAGACGCTAGCCAGCCGGTCTGCAGGAGGATGGCAAAAACCGGATCCGTCATGGCTAGGGCCAGAGTCACGGCCATCGGTCGACTCTCCCCTCGGGTGATCGGCATGCCGCCTGTGCCTGCATGGAACGCCACATGCGGGTGACCGGTCGGTGACTCCTGATGGTAGATCAAAAATAAGTGATTTAGGGGTCTTTTAAGCGTATTGCAAGCGTTGCGACGCGGCAGTCGGTTAGGCATCGGACGTGGAAACGAACCCGTTGCCACCCACAACCAATCCCGTTAGCGGATCATCCGGGGATTGCCCGCCGCAAAGAAGAGGGCGTGGGTGAGGGCGATCGCCAGGGCATCGGCGGCATCGTCGGGTCGGGGGATCTCACTGAGTCCCAGTTGTTCGGCAACCTGGCGCTGGACCTCAGCCTTCGGGGCCTTGCCGAAGCCAGTCAGGCTTTGTTTGATCTGCATGGGCGTGTATTCGGCTGCAGGCATGCCGTGTTGGGCGACTGCGAGCAGGGCGACGCCACGGGCCTGGGCGACCTGCATGCCGCTGGTGATGTTCTGAAAGAAAAAGAGCTGCTCGATCGCCACACAGTCCGGCTGCATGGCAGTGAGGAGCTCTGTCAGGTCGGCGTGGATCGTGTGCAACCGCTCTGCCATCGGAGTCTTGGACTCGGTCCGGATCACCCCGTACGTCACGGCCTGGGCGGGTCCGTGCGCCGGGATGACGATCATGCCGTAGCCGGTGGTCGCCGTGCCTGGATCGATGCCGAAGATCTTCAACGCCCTGCCTGTCATTGCCACAGCCTAGTCGCTCGACGGATCGACAGTCAGCGATGGCTCTTGCCACACCGTACCACTCGCCCAACCGCCAGCGACGGCAAAATCCGATTAGAATGCCGGCAGGCGGTCCCGCCGTCCCACGTTCTCGCCCACGGATTGAAGAATCAAACCATGTCAGACCTTGCTGCAACCACCGTCACCCTGACCGATCCCCGGACTGGACAGACCACGACCCTGCCCGCACCGGCGGCTCCCATCCCGCGAGTGACCGTGGCTGCGCCTGCGGCGGGGACCACCGTCACGACAGGCAATGGGGTCGTCGTCACCACACAGGCGGCCTCAAGCGGGAGCGACAAGGCAGCGGGCGTCAGCCGGGTCACGACGCAACCGATTACACACGGCAGCGATACTGCAGGCCGCAGCGATGTCGGTGCCGGCAGCGTGACGGTTACCAAAGCCTCCCCTTTGGCGCAACTGGCGGGCCGGGAACCGTTTCTGTATGCCGGCTTGGGCTTGTTTGTCCTAACTTTATTGGTCCTGGCGCCCATGGCCCGCCGTCGCCCGCAATGGCGGGTGCGCATGGGCTTGCCCTACCTGATCGCTTTTGGACTCGTCAGCTATGCGGTGGACGGCGACTGGATCCGGGCCTTGGGGATGGTCGTGGCTTGTTTGTTGATCGTCTTCGGGATGACCGTGCTGCGTCTCTGGCGCTGGCGCATCCCACGCAAGCTCGCCGTGCACTCGGCGTCAGTCGATGCCCTGCGCGCCGATGCCTTCAGCCGCAAGATCGAGCCGGCGTTGACGGGGCTCGGGTTCGTGCCGGAGGCCGGTTACCAGCTGACGAAGCCCGATGGCTCGCTGGCCGTGCTGACGTACCGCCACAAAAAAGACCCCGTGATCGCTCACGTACGGCTGGTCACGGTGGGGGCCAGGCGTTATCCGCACCTGGTCTTTGCGACCCGTTTGCGTGGTGGTGAACAGGTCTGGACCTGGAACCACCCGGGCACGCTGCCGCCCCAGCCGTCCCAATGGCGGTCCTACCATCATGCTGCCATCCAGGATCCGGCGGCGCTGTTTGCGCTCCACCAGCGCCATCTCGCCGAGCGTCCGGCGGTGTATGTCGCCGACAAGGAGAGTGATACCGCCAAACGGATCCAGCTCCAGGCTGATGCCGAGTTGCAGGCGCAGGCCGCAGCGGGATGGCTGACGCCAACTGCTGACGATCGTTACAAGCTCACCGCCAAGGCGATCTGGCAATGGACCGGCTCGGCCCTGCTCGCTTTTTTGGGCATTCCCTTGGGTCGGCTGCGCGTCACCACCCGAGGCTGAGCCGGCGGATCAGGGTTTCGGTGATTCGCCCTGCCGGCGCAGGCCCTTCGCCACGCGGACGGCCCGGTAGGCGTCGACTGAGCCGTATCCGACCAGTGGATTGAAACGTCCCTTGTTCGGGGTGGTCTGTTGCAGGATGGCCTTGATCTCCGCCGGGGACAGATCCGCATTGACGGACAGCATCAGGGCGATGATCCCGCTGATCACGGCCGCCGAGGCACTGGTCCCTGAAAAGTAGTCGTAGTGGTTGGAGCGACCTGGAAAGGTTGTCAACAGGAACTCGCCGGGTGCGGCAATACTCAGCCAGGCCCCGAAATTGGAAAACGTCGATGCCTGATCGGCGCTGTCGACGGAACCGACAGCGAGGGCGGCATCAAAGGCGGCCGGATAGTAGCGGACCCCGTTGCCTTCGTTCATGGCGGCACAGACCACCACGGCCCCGAGGGAAACGGCCCGGTTCACGGCCTGCTCCAGCCGGGTGCTGCGGGTGGGCGTGCCAAAACTGCAGTTGATCACCTTGGCCCCGGCCCGGGCGGCATCCTCGATGGCCTCGGCCGTCGCCGCTTCCGGGAAATTCGCGGGAGTCTGTGCCACTTCGGAGATAATGCTGCACCGGGAAATGCCCGCTATCCCCTCACCGTTGCCCTGGATGGCCCCGATGATCCCGGCGATTGGCGTGGCATGGGTCGGAGGCGCCTCGTCCACCCAGCGCCGCTCCTCGATGACCCGGCCCGACAGGTCTTGGGCGGAATCGATGCGGCCATCGACCACGGCGACCTTGAGGCTCATATCGCCTCGGGTGAGCTGCCAGGCTTCGTCGATGCGGCAGTGGCGGATGTAGCCCTGCTCGGGCAACAGTGGGTCGTTGAACGACATCGGCGTGACCGTTTCTTCCGGGCGGGCGGCCAAGACAGCGATTTGATCGCTGCGGTTCACCCGGGCCGCCTGGGTCACGCTAAAGCGGCTACAGCTGAACGATGCACTGACGGTCAGCACCGCCAGACCGATTTTGACCAGACTGGAGCGCTGCATGGCCAGTCCCCCTTGCGCCCCCATCCTGGGGCTTGGGACTAGACGCCGATAGGTCCAAATGACCAAGGCCGGAAGGGCTCCGTTGTGACAGGAACGGATGACGGCGTGACCGCCGTGACACCTTTCCCGTATCCCTGATCAAGGCAATTCTCAGGAAACTGACGTATACACAGAAGGGCAGCCAACTAACAGCTTCTTAAGCCCCGCGGGTGGCGCGCCGATGGGACGGATGATGACGGGGGATCACATGGCACAGCTTTCTGCAGGCAGTCCACGGACGGGCCCCTGCCGTGAGACGGATCCGGTCGCCACCCTCCGGGTAACGATCATGGCAGACGGTCTGACGGCGATGGCGTCGTTGGGCGCTGCCGATCGGATGCCGAGTGCGGATGACCTGCGGCTGGCGCTGTCGTCGGCGGGGATCAGCCACGGTGTCCTGACAGAAGTCCTCGCCGAGCTCAGTGCCGGCGGTTTGCAGGACGATGACGTCGTCGTGGCCCGGGGCGATGCCCCCCTGGACGGTGAGGATGCCTGGTTCGAACCGTTGATCGCCCGGCGCCGGCGCGTCGGAGTGCCCCTGCAGCTGGAGAACGGCCGGGTGGACTTTTTCGATCTCGGCTACGCCGAAGCCGTCCGGGTCGGCGATCCGCTGATGCGGCGCTTTCCGGCGACGAACGGCTCGGCGGGCCGGAGCGTCACCGGTCATGAGCTCGGGCAGCGGTGCGGCAAGGACCGGACCTTTCGCCGGGTCGGTCGGGGCACGCGTCTCAGTGCGGAAGACCCCAATCTCCTCATTGCCACGGTCGCCGGCCTGCCCATCTTTGGCCCGGACTTCGTCCAGGTCGATCCTGTACTACGGGTGCCGGCCGTCGATGTCAGCACGGGCCACATCACCTTTGCCGGCACCGTCATCGTCGTCGGGGACGTGGCGACAGGCCTGCGCATCATGGCAGATGGCGACGTGATCGTCGCTGGCTGTGTCGAAGGGGCCGAGATCATCGCCGACGGTGAGGTGGGGCTGCGAGGCGGGATGGTCGGCCAGGGGCGGGGCCGGGTCCAGGCGGGCCGCTCCGTCCACGCCCGTTTCCTGGAAGGCGTGACCGTCGAGGCAGGCCTCGACGTCACGTTCGAGGAAACCATCAGCCATAGCCGGATCACGGCGGCCCGGGACGTCCTTGCCCTCTCGCACGGCGGCCGGGGACAGATCGTCGGCGGTCAGACGCAGGCCGGACGCAGCATCAAGGTGGCCGTTCTCGGCGCCACGGTCGGAACGGTCACCACGGTCGTCGTCGGCACGGACCCGTTTCGGGATCAGCGCCTGCAGCGGGTCGAGGCCCGGCTCATCCGGCTCCGTCAGGACATCCAGTCCACGACCCAGCAATTGATTCGCGCCCGCATGGCACCGGACCTGCACAGCCTCGATCCGGCTGTCCTCATCGCCAAGATGGAAGGCCTGTCGATCGAAGAGTCCCGGGCTCGTGACGCAATGGACCGCTTCGAGCAGACCGTGATCGACCCGGCTCGGTCGATGATCCAGGCGGCGGCTTTCTTCTATGCCGGGGTCGAGGCGGGCATCGGTCATATCGCCCGGCCACTGCACGACGATCTGCCGGGAGCCACACTCCTATTGCGAGAGGGCCGGATTGTCGCCCGCAGCTGAGACGACCTCTGCCAGACACTAGCACTCTCCAATCGACATCTCGAGCAGCCCGGTACGGCGCCACCAAGCGGCGCAGGCCTACTTAACACAGAATTAACGACTGGACTTTAACGTTTTCATCACCCGGGGATAAGACACTCTGCGAATTTTCTGCCGATAACCGCAGTGTGCCAAACGAGACAACAGGGTGATGGGGGAAGCAATGATGGAATCCGTTCAACAGTATTCCGCTCGGGTGATGCTCAAGTGGGACACCAACCAGAATGGCATCATCCAGTTGCACCCGAATCTCTTGGAACGCAACACGGAAACGACCAAAGCCAGCCGGAAGAACATGGATTTTCTGGACTCGGCGGCCAACACCTACTTCCCCTCCTTTGCCGAGCGCTGGTCCGTGCAAAATGCCGTGGCGAACCGGGTGGACACGAACAAGGATGGGATGGTCAGCACCTTCGAAAAGGTCAAAGCCTGGTTCAAGTTCGGCAGCCTCACCTAATTTCCCGGAGACTTCAACCCAACACCGCCCAGGCATTGCCCGGGCGGTGTTGTGTATTTCAGGAGGCGGAACGGCCATAGTCGACTTTGTCGCCGACAAACCATCAGGGTTCGTGGGTACCGTTGGCCCGTCGTCCACCAGCCGGTTCCGCCAGTAGTGGCGGCAGGAGGCTTTCGGCGAGCGCAAGCAACCTGCCGGCGTCAAAGGGTTTGCGGAGGATCGCATTGCAACCGGACCAGTCGAGGGCATGCACTGGGGCGGCAAAGGCCGTGACGATCACGATTCCCGTCGACCGATTCACCTGCCGGACTTCCCGGACCAGCTCGGCCCCCGTCATCACAGGCATGCGGTCGTCCGTCACGATCAGCGAAATCGGGTACCTCTGATACAGGCGCCATGCGGCGGCGCCGTCCGCTGCTTCGAGGATTTCCCGCCTGAGGGGCGCCACTATCGCCACGATGAGCGCACGGGCAGCGTCGCTATCATCGACTACGAGGATCATATGACCCGCTCCTTCGGCCACGTTGCGGCCTGCTGCGGTTATACGCCACCATACGGCCTAGCGTCATGACGGGCAGCACACCCGCCGTGTGCTGCAGGCCGCACGCTCCCGGTGAACCGGTCAGCACGGCTCGGAAACCAGCGATACGGCTGCCCAACTCGGGCCGGCGGGCCTCGGTCTCGCTGGCGTTATCTGTGTCGTGGTGATGGTTGCGTTGCGCCGATGGGTTGTGGACTGCGGCTGCGCACCGCTGACCAATGGGGCAGACTGGCAGGTCAAACTCATCGCGGGACAATAGATCGACCGCGGTGTTTTTAGAGGCCGAGGGACTCGTTCACCAGCAGCACGATCGTGGGAGTCCATTTGGGCGGCCGCTCGGTGATGACCGTGACGCAGCACGATCGGTCCGTCGCCCGGCAATCCGAGCAGAATCCGTCGTCGGCACAGGGCGTGCGCACCTCGAGACGGTGGCTGTTGGCAGCGCCGGCGACATGGTAGATCCGGTGCATGGCCGCGTCGAGGGTCGGGACGAGTTTATTGACGCCGGCGACGAAGATCACCCGCTTGGGCCCGAAGATGGTCGCCGCCACGCGGTTGCCCGTCCCGTCCATGTTGACGATGCGCCCTGACTCGACGATGGCGTTGGCACCCGTGACGAAGACGTCAGAGAGAAAGATCTCACGGCGGATGCGCAGGCTGTCGGCTTTGCTGAGGCCGGGATGGAACGGGTCCAGGATGATGTTGCCCCGCTCCTGCAGGAAGTGCTTGATGCCGATCTCGTTCAGGGTGATCGAGCCGGCAAACCCCACCGTCTCACCAGGGGAGATCAGTTCCAGCAGTCGGACGTTCGCCAGGTCCCTCGTGGGCTCGACATACGTCTCGAAGTGGTTGTTGCGCAGGGCATCGGCCGTCCGCTCGAGGTGGCGTTCCTGCAGCCAGAGTTGGGATTTGTGCATGCGGGTTAAAAATAGGTTCCCAGTCGAAAATCAAGGCCGACCAATTGCTCGTTCAGCAAGTTCCAGTAGTATAGCTCAGCCTTTCCGCCGACCTCCGCCGTGAAGCGCTCCTCGCCCCAGGGGATGGTGATCGGCCACCGGCTGGCGATGCCAAACACGGCATCCAGACCGAAGACGTTCCCCGCACTGGCGGTGGTCGCCGCCGTGGCTGTGGCCGGATCAACGAACCCACCGGCGATACCGGCCACAGCCAGGTACGGAGCGAACCAGCGGACCAGGTGCCAGTCGACACGGGCCCCGAGCTCGCCACCGATCATGCTTTCTTTGACACCGGGCAACCGCGTCTTGACGCCGCTCAGGTCGCCCCTTTGGAAATCCTGGAGGATGACGCCGCCCTGCCAGCTCACAACCATGGGGATGGCAGGCAGAGTGACGATGCTGGACCGCAGGCGGATCTGGCGGAACAGCGCCGTGAAGGCCGCATCCGCCGTGGCACCGGTGCGGTACAGCCGCATCTCGCGAAACCCGAGGCCGCTCTCGCCAATGCCGGGCGCATCACCGTCCAGCTCCAATGACCAGCTGAAACCAGTCGTGCCCGGCGTGGAGGACCAGACCACGGGGCCGGCGCCGCCGCTGAGGCCGACATGGATGACAGCCGGCGGCTTTGGCTCAGCCGCAGCTACCTGGCAGCTCAGACCCGCACCCAGCACGGCCAGGCCAGTGGCGAGCCGGCGGCTCATCAACGGGACGTGCGGCGCACGACGACGGAGAAGCCTTTTTGCGTGACTTCTTCGGCGAGGTGCAGGGCTTTGTCCTGGTCACCGAAAGAGCCCAGCTGGATCCGGGTCTTGTCGCCATCGCCGATCATGACGACGTTGTAGCCCATGCCCGCCAGCTCTTCAGCGGCTTTGGCGGCTTCGTCCCGATCCGTGTAGGAGCCCACCTGGACCCGGAAGACCGTGTCGTTATCCGCCTTAGGGGCCGCAGTCGGCTTGAGGGACGGTTTGACGGACGGCTTGGTGGCAACCGGTGACTTGGATGGGACTGGAGTCGGGCTGGCGTGCAACTCCGTCAGCGGGGTGCTCGTCGGGGTCGGCTTGACCGAGGGGAGCCCGCTGGGCTTGGCCGAGCTGAAGGCGATGATCCCCGGCAACGACGGCGACGCCGAGGGCTTGAGGGACGGTTTGCCGGAAGGGAGGAGGCTGGCGAAGGCCGACGGCGACGGGGTCGCATCGGAACTGCCGATCCCTTCGCCAATCAGCAGCGTCGGGGTGACTGTGTT
>JACMPN010000256.1 GCA_014377495.1 Candidatus Sericytochromatia bacterium | reverse complement strand
GGCACAGCACGGGCAAACCTTGCCGGGCGGCATAGTCGAGCGCCGTGTGATCGTGCAGGCGCAGATCGCGTTTAAACCAGACGATGCTGTAGCTCATGCACTTAAGTATAGAAAACCTGACGCACAGAACAGACTGCCCTGGCCGGAACCTTTATGGCAAGGGCCTTACGCCCCACCCCCCGGCGGACTGGGGGCGTTCGGGCAGGTAGGGTGTCGCCAGTTCCAGGCGGGCGATCCGCTTGGCCGGGGGCAGGGCGCTCAGCAGGGCCAACCAAAGATCGATCAGGAACGACATTGCCAGGCTCCGCACCGACAGGTGATGATGGGGCTGAGCTGCAGGAAGGGGAGGCGGGTCATGACAGAAATCATCTTTGTGGTGGAAGAAGCCCCAGAGGGCGGCTTCCTGGCCCGTGCCGTCGGCGCATCCATATTTACGGAGGCCGACTCCCGGGACGAGTTGCATGCTCAGGTACGTGATGCCGTCCGTTGCCATTTCGATGAAGGTCTGAGTCCCAGGCTGATCCGGTTACACTTCGTCCGTGAGGAAGTCATCGCCGTATGAGGCTGCCCCGCGACCTGTCCGGTCAGGATCTGATCCAGGCGCTCAACCGCCTGGGCTACCGTCAATCCAGACAGACAGGGAGCCATGTCCGATTGTCGACCGACAGCCAGGGCGAGCACCATGTCACCATCCCGAACCACGACCCGCTCCGCATCGGGACATTGGGAGCCATCCTGACGGACGTTGCGACGCACTTCAAGCTTGATCGCTCAGCGCTGATCGATCGCCTCTTCAGCTAGATCTGTCTCTTTGCGCCGTTAACGCTCCGGCAGGTAGGGTGCCGCCAGATCCAGGCGGGCGATCCGCTGGGCCGGGGGCAGGGCGTTCAGCACCTGCCGGCCATAGCCGCGGGTGGTCAGCCGGGAATCCAGGATGACCACCAGGCCCTTGTCCGAGCGGCTGCGGATCAGCCGGCCAAAGCCCTGACGCAGACGGGTGATGGCTTCCGGCAACATGTAGGCCTTGAACCAGTCCTGGCCGTTGGCTTTCATCTTTTCGACCTTGGCCTGGGTGACGGGGTTGTCCGGCGCCGCAAACGGCACCTTTTCGATGATCAGGCAACTGAGGGCCTCACCCGGCACGTCGATGCCTTCCCAAAAGGTCGCCATCGCCAAGAGGACGGCCCCATCGGTGCTCTTGAACCAGTCGACGAGCCGCCGGGGCGGCAGATCCCCCTGTTTCGCCATCGGGTAATCGAGGTGTTGCAAATGGGTCCAGGCCTCGTCCATGGCGCGGCGGGACGAAAAGAGCAGCAGGCTGCGGCCGCCCGCCATCTCGATCGCGGACTGCATGTGGGGCACGCAGGACTTGATGAAGTCCGGGGCGTTCGGGTCGGGCAGGCCGGCGGGCAAAAAGAGGGCCACCTGTTCCGGATAATCAAAGGGGCTGGCCAGGACCATCTCGTTGCCTGAGTCCAGGCCCAGCTGCCGGCGGATGTAGCTGAAGTCCTTGCCGACGGCAAGCGTCGCCGAGGCCAAAATCGTCGTCTTCTGGCTCCACAGCTCTTTGGCCAGCAGGTCCGCCACGTCCAAAGGCGTGCTTTTCAGCTCGAAGTAGCCCCGGCGGGTGTCGGTATCGACCCAGTTCACCCGTTCCTCGTCCGAGCCGGCGGCGGAAAAGCACTGCCAGCGGCTGATCAGGTTTGCCAGCTGCTGCTCCAGGCGGACCCGGTGCAGGGCGGCCTTGCTGGCGACGAGGGGATCCGGAAAGGGCAGCCGGTCCGTGTCCAGCTCGTGCAGCCAGACCCGCAGACCTGTCAGGGAATGCAGGACCCGATCGACCATGCCGTAGAAGTCAGAATCCGGAAACAGGCGATAGGTCGGCTTGTTCGGGGTGAGGACCCAGTCGAGGATGCCCGCTTCGGCGTCGAGGATGTCCACGGTGAGCCGGTCCGGCACGCTTGATACCTTTCGGCGGATTTTCTGCAGCAGCTTGGTCGTGGCAAAGCGGCCGATCGTCACCGTGAAGGCCTGTGCCGCGGCGGCCGGCAGGTGATGGGCTTCGTCAAACACAACCAGGTCGTGAGGTGGCAGGATGCCGCCACCGGACGCCAAATCGCTCATGTACAGGGCGTGGTTGGTGATGATCAGATCGACTTCGCCGAGCTTGGCCCGGGCGACGCGGGCCGGACAATAGGTGAAATGCTCGCAGCGGGGCCCCAGCGAGTCTTCGCCGCTGCTGAAGAGCTCGTCCCAGAGCGGGCGCTCGATGGAAAACGGCAATTCGGCCGAATCGCCCTCCCAGTCGGGCAGATGCTGCTGGATGGACATCAGCGTGTTCCGCATCGGGTCATGGGGCGGCAGGATGCGATCGGCTTCGGCGAGTTTCGTGTGGCAGATGTAGTGGTGGCGCCCCTTGGCCATGGCGGCCGTAAAGACGCGGGCCTGCTGGAGGAACGGGATGTCCTTGTGCAGGATCTGCTCCTGCAAAGCGATCGTGCCCGTGGAGACGACGGCCCGGACACCTTGTTCCAGCAAGGGGAACAGGTAGCCGAAGGATTTACCGGACCCGGTGCCCGCCTCGATGAGCAGGTGCTTGCGGTCCTTGAGGGCCAGATCGACGGCGGCGACCATCTGCAGCTGGGTGGGGCGCACCTCGTAGCCGGGCAGACGGGCGATCACGTCGAGAAACGACTGCAATCCATACCCCCCCTGCGACCAAGCACGATGAAACGACGATGTTCAGCAGTTTATCCCGAATCGGGGGTCGTGGGCCAAAGCCGGGCGGCGCAGGGGTGACAGCCGGGGTCCGGGCGCGGGATAATATTAGGCGTTCGGTCGGCAGCTTTTGACTCGTCGGGGCTGCCGGGTCATTGCCCACATCACCGAGAGGACTGGTTCCCCGCCATGCAGCGTCCCACCCCCGTATCCCCCCTGCGCATGACTGCCGTCCTGCTGGCCACGACCGTGATCATCACGGGCATGGCGCCGGCCGCCCAGGCGTATCCGACCTATCGGCTGCAGGGGACGGAGCTGGTGGCGGCCGGTCAGGCACCAAAGCCCAACGAGCGGCTGCGCGTGGCCGTCGTCGACTTCCGGACCATCGGTGCCCCCACCAACTTCGGTGAAGCGGTGGCCGAAAACCTCCGCAACGAACTCGTTCATCAACAGAAGTACACGGTCGTGGAGCGCTCCCAGATCCAGCAGGCCCTCAAGGAACAGCACTTTGGTCAGACGGGTCTCGTCGACGCCAAACAGGCCATCACGTTGGGCCGCCTGCTCGGGGCCAAGGTGATCGTCGTCGGGTCCGTCACCAAGATCGGCAGCACCTACACGGTCAACGCCCGCTTCATCGACGTCGAGACGGGTGAGGCGACGGACGCCCGCAGTCTGAAGACCCGGGACGTGGACGACATCGCCAGTGTCGTCGACGAGTTGGCCATCGCCCTCAGCGGCAAGAGCACCACGGCCAACGAAACGGACAGGAAAGCGCCGACCGGCAAATCCAAGCTGCTGGCTTCGGGGATGAGCCTGCTCTTTCCGGGCGCCGGGCAGTTCTACAACGGCAACGTCGGCTGGGGCATCGCCCAGCTCGTCCTAAACATCGCCGGTTTCAGCGTCGCCGCCGTCGGCCGCACGCAGGGCACGGCAGACACGACGATGTACGGCCTCGGCAGCCTGATGATGCTGGGGGCGTCGGGCTGGAGTGCCTTCGACGGCTGGTTCACCACCCAGGAATAGATCATCGGTTCCACACCTGCACCCGCGGTGACCCTGCCCTCAACAATCCAGGAGAGTTTCCCCATGCTGTCCCGTCCATTGCAGACGTCCATCGCCCTGACCGTCGCCATGTCTTTGCTTTTGGCCGGTTGGCCATCCCTGGCCCTGGCGGCACCGGAACCTGTCCCGGCGGCTGGCGGGGCGTCGCCAGTCCCGACGTCGCCGCGCACCCGGATGCGGGTGGCCGTGATGGACTTTCGCAACATCAACCTCCCCGACGGCGTAGGCCAGGCTGCGGCCGAAAACCTGCGTAGCGCCCTGATCGCCCTCGGACGCGACATCATCATCGAGCGCGGCCAGATCGAGCAGGTCCTTTCGGAGCAGCGGTTCAGCCAGTCGGGGCTGGTGGACGGGACCAAGGCCGTTGAGCTGGGCAAACTCTTGGGCGTCGCCCGGATCATCGTCGGCTCCGTGACCCGGCTGGGCGCTACCTACACCCTGAATGCCCGGGTCATCGACGTGCAGACAGCCGAGGCGACGAACGCCGGCAGTTTCAGCACCCGGGACGAAAACGACCTCCCCCAGCTCGTCCAGCAGATGGCCTCGTCGCTGAGCGGCATGGCCGTGGCGATGATTCCGGCGACCCCGCCGATCTACGTGGCTCCCGCCGGCCGGCCCATCCTCCTGAGCCCGAGTGCCGCCCCCGTCGTCGTCCCACCGTTCCCCTCTCAGGCGGTCGTCGGGCCACCACCGGCAGCGGGCCAGCCACCAGCGACGGTCGTTGACAAAAACGCGGCCCTGCTTTGGGGACTCCTCGTGCCCGGGCTGGGCCAGTTTCAGACTGGCAATCCGGCAGGCGGCTGGCTGACCCTGGGGCTGGTGGCCGGCAGCATCCTCATGAGCTTCCCGGTGGCGGCCATGACCAGCAACTTGTTTGCCGGCCTGGTCGTTGGCACGGCTCTCGGCAGCATTTTTCATATCGGCGGGGCCATCGATGCTTACAACGGTCCCGCCGAGACCCGCACCGGAAAACCCTGAACCAATCGGGCCTGCACCCGGATGAACCGTGGCTTGCAGGCTGATCGCAACGGGGATGGCCGTTGCAGACGCTGTCACAGACGATCGGGCCGTGGCGCGCGTATACTGCCGGCATGGCAAACGACGCAACCCATGATTTTCCCGTCCCCCGCAGCCGCAACCTGCCCAAAGAACGGGACAAGGACAAAGACGTCGCCCTGACCACCGGTCAGCGGCGACTCGAGATCGCCACCGTCCTGGCCCAGCACGGCTGGGACGTCCTCCTGCATCAGCTGCTGCTCGTCGAATTGCTGCCCAGCCAGCTGCGCAGCCGGATCCGCAAGGACCTCAACGTCGACGAACTGGACGAGGCTGGCAACGAAAACCGGCCACCCCTGCCCATCCCCTCCGTGCTGCGCTCCATCCTCGTCGAGCTGGGCCCGACCTTCGTCAAGCTCGGTCAGGTGCTCAGCACCCGGGCGGACATCCTGCCTCGCGAGTATGTTGAAGAGCTCGAAAAGCTCCAGCAGAACGTGCCGCCCGTGCCCTGGCCCGAAATGGAAGAGGTCATCCTCGACCAGTGGAATGCCCGCCAGGAGGCACTGGCCGGCCTGAGCGACGGCCGGGCCGAGCTGGCCACCTCGGTCTACCAGATTTTTGCGGACTTCAACCCCGTCCCTCTGGCGGCCGGCTCCCTGGGCCAGGCCTACAAAGCCAAGATCAAGGTGGTGGTGGCGGGCGAGGACGAACCCGTCGAAAAGGACGTCATCGTCAAGGTGCAGCGCCCCGGCGTGGCCCGCATCGTCGAGGCCGACCTGGCGGTGCTGCGTGGCTTTGCCAAGCTGATCACCGAGCGCTCCAAATGGGGCAAGATCTACAATTTCGTGCAGATGGTCGACGATTTCGCGATCGTGCTCCGCAACGAGCTGGATTTCAACGAAGAAGCCACCAACACGGAGACGATCGGCGGCAGTCTCGCCCGCAACTACCCGGAAGACGTGATCACCCCACGGATCTACTGGGATTACACGGGCGCCAAGATGCTGACGGTGGAGTTCATCCGCGGTGAAAACATCTCCGTGCTGTTCCCGGAGCCGACGCTGGCCCATGCGCCCCGGGCCATGGATGCCGGCATCTCGGCCCTGGAGCAGGAGCGCAAGGCGCTGGCCCGCAATTTTACGAACATTTTCCTGCATCAGATCTTCATCGACGGCCATTTCCATGCCGATCCCCATCCGGGCAACGTCATGGTCCGCCTGGATCGGGAAAAGGGCAAAATCCGCATCTGCCTGATCGATTTCGGCATGGTCGGCCGGGTGGATCCCCGCAGCCGGGACATCCTCATCGATTTCCTGCTGGCGATGATCCAGTTCGATGCCCAGCGGGCGACCGAGCGCATCCTGGAGTTCGGCAAGTCCCCGCCCAATCTGGACCGCCACGCCCTGACGATGGAGCTGGACCATCTGTTACGACAGTCGCTGGGGCGGCCGATCAAGGAAGTCAGCATCGGCCAGGTGATGCAGAACGTGCTGGAGCTGACGCTGCGCTTCCAGGTGCAGCTGCCGTCGACGTTCATGACACTCGTCCGGGTACTGATGACCATCGAGGGCGTTTGCCGGCAGTTAGACGAAGACTACCAGCTGATCAACGCCGCCGAACCCTTCGTGATCAAGACACTGCAGAACCAGTTCGTCAGCCAGCTGACGTTCCGGGAAGTCATCCGGGTGGGCGTGGATCTGCGCAAAATCGTCGGGCGGTTGCCCCGGCAGATCGACGACATTTTCTCCCACCTGAACAACGGCACGCTGAAGACGGTCCACGAGCATCGCGGCCTGGAGCGGCTGGAGCGCAGCGTCCGCACGGTGGGCAACCGGATGAGCGTCGGTCTCGTCGTGGCGGCGAACCTGATGGCGGCGGCGATGGTGGCGACTTCGAACGCCCGGCCGCAGTTGTTGGGCATGCCGATCCTGGCGTGGGCCTTTGCCGGGGTGGGGACGATCCTCGGCCTGTGGCTGATCCGCTCGATCTCCCGCTACGACCGCCTCAGTTAAACCGATCGGCCACATTTCATGACTCAATCGAACTCACATAACGACCGGGCCATCATCCTCGCCATCACGGGGGCCAGTGGCACCGTGTATGGTCAACGCCTCTTGCAGGTGCTCCTCAAGGCCGGCCATCCGGTCGATCTGATCATCTCCCGCAATGCCCGTCTGGTTGCCCATCAGGAGCTCGACTGGCAGCTCCCTCACGAGCCTGGGGCAGTCGCTGCCTTTTTGGCCGAACGCTTGGACGTGCCGGTGGATCGCCTCCGGGTCCACGGTGAGGCCAACATCGCCGCCACGGTTGCGTCCGGGTCGCATCGGGTCCGGGCCATGGCCGTCGTCCCCTGCTCGATGGGCACCGTGGGCGGCATCGCCCACGGGATCAGCCGCAACCTGATCGAGCGGGCCGCCGACGTCTGCCTGAAAGAGCGCACGCCACTGGTCATCGTGCCTCGCGAGACGCCCTTCAGCTCGATCCACCTGCGCAACCTGCTGACGCTGTCGGACGCCGGGGCCATCATCCTGCCGGCCATGCCGGGCTTTTATCACCGACCGGCGAGCATCGCCGAGCTTGTCGATCACCTCGTCGGCAAGGTCCTGGACCAGCTGGGCATCGAAAACGCCCTGTTTCCTCGCTGGGAAGGCATGGGCGCCAGTTGAACCCCATCGTCTACGGCGAGATCGCCTGAAGGCTGGGTAAAAACCGGCCTTAGATGATCGTGTCGTCCTGCAGGAACTCCAATTGGATCTGCAACTCCTTGATCACACGGATGACTTCCTTTTCGGTGAGCAGCACTTTGGCCAGCACCGTCTGATCCGTTCCCTGTACTTTGGCCAGGGCAAACTCGACAAGCGTCTGACCTTCGGGGACGCCGATCTCGACGACCATCCCACCCCGCACTGGCATGTACATCCGCATTTCCCCTGTCACTGCTTGGCACCTCAGCCGCCCGTCGGGCCTGGCACCGTGGCCCCCATGATCGCAAAAGCGATGCTGGCATGATCGCATAGGCGGTGCGGGACTGACCGGTCAGTTGAATGCCGGGGACAGATCGAGCCTCGGGCTGATCCGTCCATTCAGGGTGTGAGTCCACAGCCATTGGGGCAGATAGGCCTGGGTCCCCGTGCCCTGGTGCAAGGCCCCGACACGCTCGGCAAAGGGCTCGATTTTGGGCAACACGAGATCGGGCGGCATCGTCGCCTGGATGTGTGCCAGGGCCAGCTCGCTGCCGAAAAACCGCGCCCCGTCCGGCAGCGTATGGGCAAAAAAACCAAAGACCCGGCAGATGGCCGGCCGGGCCCGATACACGGAGCACTGTCCGTCGACGAGCATCGGACACTGCAGGGTGGCGGACGGCAGCGGTGGCGCGTCCGGCGTGAGCCTTGCCTGGCGTTTGGCCTGCAATTGCGGGGCCAATGGCCGCAATGCCTCGGCATTGCTGACGATCTGCCGCTGGGTCTCCGTGGGCAGGGTCAGCAGGTGCCGATGGAGGGCCTGCCATTCCAGGCTGGTCACGATCGGCGGCGTGTAGCAGCAGGCATTGCAGCCGGCCCGGCAGGCAAAGGGCGGCGATGCCGCCTGGACATCGGTCACAACCGCGTCGATGAGCGTGTACAGGTCGCGCTGATCGGCGCTGAGGCCGATGTTGTCACAGCCGGCGGCCATCACCGCAAAGGAATCGAACCGGCGGTGCTGCTCTTCGGACGAACGGATGGGGCGCATGGAGATACCCTAACACAGCGCCCCATCATGCCAGAAGAGCCAGTTGCCGAGGCGCTTGAGGACGTTGCCGCCGGGCGGGCGGGCCCACTCGATTTGGCCGTTGCGATTATGGTCATCGGCCACGAAAATGTCGCTGACCATCCGCCGCACGCGCTCAGCGAACAGGGCCTGGGTGTTGGTGGTCGCAGCCGGTCCATTCCTTCACCTTGCCGCTGACGAGATAGGCGGCCCACAGCGAGGCGCCACGCTTTAGGCCTGTATTGAAAGCCTGTGGCAGGGTGTAACCCGCTGCACCGACCTTGAACGTCCGCGAGAGAAACGCCTTGAGGGCGGGCTTGGTGCCGACCGGCGCATAAGAGACTACCTCAATCAACGAGACCGAGCCTGGCGCCGTAGGGCACTGCCAGGCAAGGCACCGTGACGAAGCGGACGGGTAGTCCGGTGAGAAGCTGTAACGCAGTCCTGGCGCAGCCATGCGATGCCAGGCGACCGATCGTTGATTGAGAGAGTCTCTAAGCCATCGTCGTCAAAACCAGCGGATAGACGACGGCGGCCGTCCCCACGATTTTCAGGGAATTGGCGATCCGTTGCTGGTCCGGGCTGAGCTTCGGGGCGGTCGTGGGCGCCAGTTACCGGAGAGGGGTCTCGACACCGGCCTGCTGAACCGTGGCGCCGGCGGCACTCACGCCTTGCGGCCAAACTGAAACATCACCCATCGTAGCGACCCTTTCCGAAAGATTGGAACGATCAGCGACAGGTTTGGGCGAAGTCTCAGCCGGCGGAACACAGATGTCGCTATTTATTGCCTACCCTGCCGACGGTTTCCGAAACGAACCAACGGGCCTGACTCCTCGTGCACAAACCACCCCATGAATAAGAAAGCACCGCCCCACTTGCGTGGGGCGGTGCTTTTGAAGTGGATCTGTAAGCCGAGTCCTGTACCCGCAAGCGGGCGATGATCATCTATCTGGGATGCCCCTCTCAGGGCACCTCAAGCGACCTAACCCGAGGGATCGGCGAGCAGCCTCAACTCCCTCTATTTGGTCTTGCTCCAGGCGGGGTTTACCTAGCCAACCGGTCACCCGGTTGCTGGTGGTCTCTTACACCACCTTTGCACCCTTACCCAAACGCACTGGGACGGTTCTGCTGCGGCTCTGCTACGAGGTTACGACGAATAGACGGCGGATATTGCGACGAAGAAGCGACGATGATTGCGATGTCTGGGCGGCGTATGTGCGACAACTGGACTGAGTCTGTGATGCGGTTGCTGGAAAGTTCGGGACAAGCCCGGACAATCGTTTGGGCGGTATATTTCTGTGGCACTATCCTCAGGATCGCTCCCACTGGCAGTTAACCAGCACCTTGCCCTATGGAGCTCGGACTTTCCTCACCGACAAACTGTCAGCGCGATCATCCAATCCACTTCAAGGTTCACCGTAACCGGCCGTGCCGCGTCTGTCAATTAGACTTTACATACGGTCACAATTGGTTGCGTTAGGTGACATGCCGCTAAAACCAGGCCGATCTCGCCGCCAAAAACAGCAAGTTTTGTGTAAATCGAGTCAACAGACCGCCATCAGCCAATTTTGCCGCTGATACGCGCTTTCCACCCCAGTCATACAACAATCGTGCTTTACCAGCGCATCCTCCGGCAGGCCCTCAAAAACTGCGGACCAGGGCCTGCAGGGAGACCCGGGCATCGGCCGGGATCTGCCGTAGGGCCTGGGCCAGGCCGTCGACCATGACCTGCACGACCTCGCCCTGGATCTCCGCCGATCCCCGCCGGAAGTACTCGCCGCCGACGGTATCGAGCACCGCCATCACCTCATCCTTGCTGAAGCGCGTGGCGTGGGCCTTCAGCAGTTGGATCCGCTCACTCGGCATCGAGGGCCTCCAAGGCGGCCAATAGGGTGTCTTTGGCCGATTGCCGCTCAGCGGGACTGAGCACGGCGAGGGCCTGCGGCAGCCCGCTCAGCAGGGCCCGGGCCGCATCGGCCGGCCCTTCGACGAACCGCTGGCCGTACAGCAGGGAAAAAAAATGGGCGACGTCGGCCAACTCGGCTTCCGAGTATGTGGCAACGTCGGCTTGCAACTGGGTAATCAGGTCGGCTGGGGTCATCGCGATCTCCTGACTCCGAGCGTATCTGCCATCGTCCCGGATAGGCAGTGTCGGGGCGCACGGAACCGCTGGCGTTCCGGGTCACAGGTGATGGCGGTTGCCACGGGGCCACGTCCGGCCTAAAGTGCCAGGCATCACCGGCCACCGCCATTGCGGGCGCCCAAGCCACAGGTAAGTGTTTCATGCTCTGGATAAAAGCCCTGCACGTGATCTCCGTGATCGCCTGGATGGCTGGTCTGTTGTACCTATTCCGCCTGTTCGTCTATCACGTCGAAGAGGCTGAAGTCGTCGTCCGCATGCGCCTGGAAGTCTGGGAACGCAAGCTGCTCGAACGCATCGCCACGCCGGCGATGGTGGCCACGATCGGTTTCGGCCTGGCCCAGCTGGCCGGCAACTGGGACTATTACCGGCACCAGCCCTGGATGCACGCCAAGTTGGCACTGGTCGTCGGGCTCGTTGCCACCCACGTCTTCGCAATGAAGATCCGCAAGCAACTCATCCAAAAGCCCCTGGCCTACGAGAGCCGGACGCTGCGGATGTTCAACGAGCTGCCGACGCTGCTGATGATGGGCATCGTCATCCTCGTCATCGTCAAACCCTGGGCCCGCTAAGGGCTTGGTGTCTGCTTTGTACCAATCCAGCCAGTTGCGGCCAATTCCTACTCCCCGGCTGTCCGCTCAGGTTGTACAGGAAGCATTTCGTAACTTGTTCAAACCGACCTAACCGCCTGTTGTGCGGCCCCTATATGCTCACGAACCAAGGCCACATCGCCTCTACCGCTGCGAGTCAGTCGCTGTGGCGGGAGGCACCGGTCGCCCAGGCGATCGGGTCATTGAGCACAAAGAGGACGAACCCATGCGTCGCATCCCTCCACTGCTGGTCTCTCTGGCGCTGTTGACCACGTTGACGGCATGTCCCCCGATCGGCACGACGGGCGGTCGCAATGCCATGAGCCTGAGCCTGGACGCCCAACAGGACCGGACGGCCGCCCCCGGGCTGCAGGTACGGTTTCGCACGTTGGCCCTGCCCGCCGTCTGGGACCGGGCCGAGTTCGTCCTCAGTTCGCCGTCCCTGCTGCACACGCCCGTCACACGGACCGTGGACGCCGACGACATGACCGCCGTCTCCGGTGGCGCACTCACCGCCAACCGACTTTTTCCGCTGGTGCCGCCCGGCAGCGACTACGCGCTGCGGGTCCGGCTCTTCGACGGCCCCACCCAGGTATCGGGCGCCGTGCTGGACAATCTGACGATTGGGGCGTTCAGCACGGTGATCACGGCCACTGTGTCCTCCTTGACCAACCCGGTGATCACGGGGTTCCAGCCGAGTATGGCCCTGGGCCGGCCCGGTGACACCTTGCATGTCCTGGGCACCGGCTTCGGCACGACCACGGGGCACGTCACCCTGCACGACCAGCCGATGACGGTCAGCCAGTGGTCGGACACCGACATCACCGTCGTCATCCCCACCAATGCCACCTCCGGGATGATCGTCATCACTGCGCCGGGCGGGACGACGAGCACCGGACGCCCCTTTGCGGTCCGACGGGACGAGCTGTTCCTGATCGGTCAGCAGGCGGGTCTGCAAACCCTGAGTCTGGCCAATTACACGGCGATGAGCGGATTCCCGGCTCAGACCGGGGCCGGCCCCGGCCGGATGGTGCACGATGCGGGGCGGGACCGGCTCTATGGCGTTCTCGAAGGCAGCAAACAGCTCGCCGTCCTCAATGCCGCCACCCTGGCGCCCGTGCCGGGGTCGCCCTTTGCCGTCGACGGCACACCGGGCGGCGTGGCCTACGACCCCACCAGCGACCGGATCTTCGTCACCTGCGTCGACACCGGCAAAGTAACCATCCTCAGCGCCGGTTCCCTGCAGCCCGTCTCGGGCTCCCCGATGACCCTGGGTGGCACCGCCGTGCCCAATGCGATCATCGCCACGGCCGGCAAGGTCTTCTGGATCAATCAGGGTGCCGGCACGCTGCAGGGGATCAATGCCGCCACCCTGGCCCCGCTGGCCGGGTCACCGGTCTCCGTCGGCATCAACCCCGTCGCCCTGGCCTATGACGCCTCCCGCTCCCGCATCGGCGTCATCGCCCAGGTCAACTCGGCGCTGATCCTCCTCAATGCCCACACCCTGCAGGTCGTCGGCCAGGGCAGCACGGGACCGGCACCGGCCGATCTCGTCTTTGACCCGACGAGCGACCGGTACGTGGCGACGGCCTACAATGGCGGCGGCGTGCAGAGCTTCGACCCCGTTTCGGCAGCCGGGATCACCAGCCAGATCGTGACCACAGGGCCGGTCAGCCTGGCCGCCGATCCCGGCCATGGCCGCCTGCTCGTGACCCACGGCCAGACGGACCAGATCACGGGCCTGAACCTGCCGGGCCTGGACCTGCTGCCCGGGATGCCGATCCCCGTCGGCCGGGGCCCCAAGGCCGTCACCTATGATCCCGCGCATGACCGGTTCTGGGTGGCCAATCAGGGCAGCTCCCAATGGGCACTGCTCGGCCGGGCGGGTTTCGACCTGCTGCAGGCGGGTCCGGTTTCCACGGGGATCACGGCCGACATGAGCGCTTACGACAGCACCCGCCACCGGCTGTACGTGGCCCAGCGCGAAGGCCGGACCCTCGAGGCGGTCGACGCCGCCACGGGCCAGATCCTCCGCCAGTTCCGGGCTCCTTTGGGGACGTCCCCGGGACCGATCGCCTACGACTGGCGCCACGACCAGATCGCCGTGGCCAACCGCGGGTCGGGCACGTTGCAGGCCTTCCGGGCCGGCACCTTTGCCCCGGTGACCGGCTCGCCGCTGACCGTGGGCACCAGCCCCGTGCAGGTCCGCTACGAGCCCATGCTGGACAGGTTCTACGTCCTGAGCCAACAGAGCCACGACCTGCACGCCTTTGATGCCGCCACCCTGGCCCCCATCAGCGGCAGCCCTGTGACGACGGGCCCGCAGCCACTGGACGTCCTGTCGGCGGCGGACGGCCAGACCCTGTTTGTCCTCAGCCGGGGCAGCAATGCCGTCGAGGTTTACACGGCCGCCACCTTGGCCAAGACCGCCAGCTACGCGCTGGGCGGGACAGCCACGGCCATGGCCGCCGACATCTCGCGCAGCCGGCTCTATGCCCTCGTCACCGGCGTCGGCCTGATCGGGCTCTCGGCCACCACCGGCCAGGCCCTGCCGGGTTCGCCCTGGACGATCGGCCCAGCCGTGCAACAGCTTCTCTTCGATCCGGTCGCGGATCGACTGTACGGCCTCGATGCCGCCAACCGCCAGTTAGATGTGCGGGCCGGCAACACGATGGCCCCGGTACCCGGATCGCCGTTTGCGACCGGGCTGACCGCGACGAGCATGCTGATCGCCCAGTGAGGTCGTTCCCAATGACACGCGTTGCCCGCTCCTTAGCCCCCCTGGTCCTGGCCTGTAGCCTGATCGTAGCCTGTCGCTCCCCCGGCCCCGTGGCCGGGACCACCGTGCCCGAACAGCCACCGGTCGCAGTCACCATCCTGCCGCCACCCAAGCCGTCGCCCCCGGTCGTCGTGCTCCCCGTCAAACCGTCCGTGAAGCCAACCGTCACGCCGACCGCCATCCCCAGCCCGTCGCCCTCGGCCGTCGTATATTCCGGCGGTGGCGGTGGCGGGGGTGGAGGCGGTGGCGGGGGCGGTGGTGGGGGGGGTGCGCCCCCCCCGCCGGCCCCCGTGGCGGTGACCGGCGTGACCCTGACCTATCCCGACATCCCGGGCCTGAATGACCTGAGCACGCTGTGGGTCCGGCCCGGCTCCGAGGTCGATGTGCTCGTCGCCCTGTCCAAGACGGGCAGTACCGGCGTCTCACACGTGGACCTCTACCTGGACGGCCTGGCCTCGGCGGGCTTCACCGACGGCACCAAGGTCGGGAGCTGGACCCAGGCCCAGCTGGGCCAGAACATGGCCTGGCAGGTCCCATCCACCACGTCACTCGGTGCCCATACCTGGCATGTGGTCGCCAGCCTGATCGGCGGGGGCACCCAGCAATGGGCATTCCCGGTGACCATTGGCGAGGCCTTTCCGGTAGACGGCACGCTGCACTGATCACCTGAGCGCCCGGGCCCCGTTTATCGGCCGTCAATGACGATGACCGTAAACGGGGCTTGGCGCGGGGTCACCCAGTCACGCCACCAGAACCGCCAGGAGAGATCCTGCCAGGCGGCCGTGACGCGCCGCAAGGGCCAGCCGTGCGCCTGCACGAGTACCGTCAGGCGGGACCCCGGCGCTTTGGCGGCATCACCCAACAGGATGACCCCGACCACCTGTTCGGCGAGGGCCCCGGCCACGGTGGCCCCCGTCTCGGGGTCGGCCGTCACGGCCAGGACCACGGGCCCGCTCACCTGCCGCAGGTCCCCGGCGAGCGCCGGATCGGCGGTGGTCACATGGATCAGGCGGTATCCCTCCCGCACGGCATGCAGCCAGCGGGGATCCGTCTGCGGGCCCGGGCGACGACGACGATGGCCGGACCCCGGCCGATGTCGGCTGCCAGCGCCGTTACACTGAGCATCCCGTCTACCGGCCGGCCGCAGCCGGCCAGACCGCATGCCACGGCCATCCACCACCACCACCGGGACTGCATCGCCCTACCCCGCTCAGTCACACCGTCTCCGCTGAAAGACTACGTCATATTCAGTCACATTGATTTACAATGCCTGCTACTGACTTGAAAGAAATAATGAGCGATCGTTCCGTCCTATCACCCGAGGCCCCGGTGCCCGGCTCGATGCCTCCGACTGGCAAGAGCCGGCAGTCCCTGCGGCTGCGGATTACGTTCGTCTCGCTGCTGATCGCCCTGGCCCCCCTGACGGTGATCGGGGCCCTCGTCTGGTCCGAGCTTGACGCCCAGCAGCAATCCGACGAAGAACAGATCCTGACGGAGTTGCGTCCCGTGTTCGCCCGACAGGCCCTGCAGACGGTCGGACGGACGCCGACGACGGTGCCCCCTGACGCCTCGCAGAGCGCCAAAGCCCAGGGCGCCCTGTCCCTGATCCTCGATGCCGGCCAGCAACCCGTGGGGATGCCGGCAACCACCCCGGCGGTGATCCTGCGACCGGGCCGGATCGCCGAGTCGATCGTCTTCACCTGGCACCAAAACCGCTGGATCGGCTGGGCCCAGGCCCTTCCCGGCCAGGCGGGGACTCTCGTCGTGGCGAGGCAGGCACCGCTGACGCTGCGCCATTGGGCGGATCAGCTGCCGTTTCTGGCCGAAGTCTGCGGGCTGCTGCTCCTGTTGGTCGTGGCCATCGGACTCTCACTGGGGGAGGCCTATGCACGACCGCTGGACCTGCTGACCCGCAAGCTGCGGGCCCTGGCCAGGGGGGACTTTGCCCCGATGGTGCCGCCGCACACGGGGATCCACGAGTTCCACCTGATGGCGACGACCCTGGGCGAGATGGCCGGCCACCTGCAACACAAGTTCGCCGAGATCGGCCAGCGCAACGAGACGCTGCGCATCCGGTTCGACGAGGTGCAGCGCCATGTCGATTTGCTCAAGAGTCTCGGTGAAGTCAACCAGAGCCTGATCGCCCCGACCAATCTGGCGATGCTGCTGGACGCCGCCTTCCCCAAGATTCTGGAAGTCTGCCACCTCGAAGTCGGCTGCCTGTTCATCCGGCAGGGCAGTGGCGAGGGGCTGCACCTGCAGATCGCCCAGGGCTTCGGTCCGGGGGCCATCGAGGCCCTGCAGACGCAGCCGATGGACGAGCAGCTGCCCGGAGTCGCCGCCCGCTACCGTCAGGTGCTCGTCACCGAAAACCTGCCCAGTGACGACCGATCCAGTGTGGGGCTTTATCGGGAGGACGGCGTCGAGGCGATCATTCACATCCCCCTGCTGGCCAACGGCGCCATGATCGGTGTACTGGCCATGGGGAGCCGGTCACCGGGGCATTTCACGGCTCACGAGGTGACGACGCTGATCACCGTCGCCAACCAGCTGGCCATCGCCATCCAAAACGTGCAGCTCTACCAGCAGACGGCGCGGACCAAAAGCCAGCTCGAAGCGATCCTCAACGCCCTCAGTGACGGCCTGATCGTCGTCGACACGGAGGACCGCATCATCCTGGCCAACCGTTGGGCCGAGGGCCTGCTGGGCTGCGATGCGGCCCTGCAGGGCTCCTCCCTGGAGGCACTCATCACCAGGGTCAGCCAGACGTTGGAGGAGCCCGAGCGGTTCCGGCTCTTCGGCGAGCAGATGCAGGCCCAGCCGGACCGGGCCCACCGGGCCGAGCTGGTGATGGCCGCACCGGTGCGCCGCTTCGTCCACCTCAAGGGCACCCCGGTCACCGATGCCGACGAGGCGATCGTCGGCTGGGTGATCCTCCTGCAGGACACGACCCAGGACCGGGAGGCCCAGCTGGCCCTCGAAAACGCCCGGGGTCGGCTGGAAGCGATTTTCCACAGCCTGCCGCACCCCGTCTTCGTCATCGACGACCAGGAGCGTATCGTCGCCGCCAACCCCGCCTTCACCCAGCTCTACGGGCTGCAGCCGCCGCTGCGCCTGGCCCATTTCCTGGCGGCCACGGCCCGATTGCACCGCAACAGCGCCGAGATCGATCTGTCGATGCGGCAGACCCTGCGCCGGCCGGCCAGCCAGCCGCTGGAGCTGGAGATGATCGAGGCCGAGCACCGGATCTACCAGGTGGTCACCCAGCCCCTGACGGGCGCGGGCGGCACCTATGCCGGGGCCCTGGCCGTCTATCAGGACATCACCGCCGAGCGGGAGACGGCTCGCTGGCAGGCGGAGTTCATCGGCCGGCTCGAGGCCCTGGTCGCCGACCGGACCCGCACCCTGAAAGAAAAAGACCGGCGCCTCAGCAACCTGTACACGGTGCAGGACGTCTTTCGGACGGCCCATTCCCGCATCGACCTGCTTTCCCTCATCCCCCGGGAGCTCTGCCGCACCCTCGAATACGACCGGACCGCCCTGTACCTGTTGCAGGACGGGCAGTTGCGTTGCGCCGCCGCCTGGTCGTCGAGCAGCACCGTCACCGAGGT
>JACMPN010000255.1 GCA_014377495.1 Candidatus Sericytochromatia bacterium | reverse complement strand
GTCATGAATTCGTCGGCAGCATCCTGCCAAGCCTCTGTCGTTTCGAAGGACCTTACCACACTGTTCTTAATGACGTTACGTTCCTGTCGCTTGGCCAGGTCGTCGCGGGCACTGCTGAAGGTAGTGTCGAGGTCTCTTAGGACTTATTGGTGAACAAGCAGCAAGGTTCGACGAGGGCTCGTCTGACCAAGTTGTTCTCAGACGACCCGTTAGGGCAGCGATTTCCGATCTCCCGGCCACCAGTTCCACTTGCCGGCGATCGCCAGAGCGGCTGGGGCCAGCACACCGCGGATCAGGGTGGCATCAAGGGCGATGGCCACGGCAAGGCCAAAGCCGAGCATCTTCACCAGGGCCATTTCCACGGCGACGAAGGCCCCGAAGACAAGGACCATCACCGCCGCCGCCGCCGTGATCAGGCCCCCAGTGGACGCCAGGCCACTCACGATGGCGCCCTCTTCGTCGCCCGTGATGGCCCGCTCCTCACGGATGCGGCTGAGCATGAAAATCTCATAGTCCATGGACAGGCCGAAGGTCAGACAGAAGAGCAGGGTCGGCATGAGGATCGGCTGACTGCCCAAAGCGCCATGCAATCCCACCCACTGGGCCCCATACCCTTCCTGGAAGACGACGACGATCATGCCCGTGGCGGCAGTGACGGCCAGCAGATTGAGCACGATGGCCTTGAGCGGGATGAGGATCGAGCGAAAGGCGACAAACAGGACGACGGCCGTCGCGGCAAAGACGAACCCGATGGCCCACGGCGCATAGGCCTGCTGCAACTCGTTCATGTCCAGGTTGATCGCCGGTGTGCCACCGATGAGGATCTCATACGGGTTATCCGGGCCAAAATGGTGGCGCAATTCGCCGACGAAGGCCATCGCACCGGCGAACGGCACCTCATCGGCCATGATCGTCTGCATGAAGGCCGCAGAGCGATCCCGGCTGATGAACATGTCGCCCAGCATCGGGTTCATCGCCAAGGCCGAGTCGGGCCAGGCATACAGATTCAGATAGTCCGTCGCACTCAGTCCCGGCTTGATGTCGACGGGACTCAGCACTTCGGAGACCCGACGATCGCCGTGTAACCTCTGAGACAGTTGAATTAAGGCACTGACCCCATCCGGACTGAGGATCTGGGACCCGTCCCGACTTTTGACGACGATCAGCAGTGGAAAGGTCAAACCCGTGCGGTGCATGTTAAGGAGGATACCCGCTCCCCGGGCGGCCTCCAGGTCAGCCGGGAACCAGTGCCCGCTGGGGTAACCGACCTTAAAGCGGCTGGTCTGGCTGCCCATCAGCAGAAGGATCCCTAGCGCCACCGCTGCGGCCGGCCACCGCCAACGGGTGATCCAGGTGCCCCAGGCCTTCCAGCGCGTCGGCTGGCGGCGGCGCAGAATCCGGGACGTCAGGCCTTTTGGCCAGTCCAGCCAGGGCCCCAGCAGATGCAGCAACGCCGGCAGTAAGGTCGTGGAAAGGGCGATGGAAGCACCGACGACAAGGGCACCGCCCATGCCGACAGAAGCCAGCTCCGTCACCCCCGAGGGGATCAGGGCGCCCAAGGCGACCATGACGACCAGCCCGGAACAGATCACCGTCCAACCGGCCGTGCCCATGGCAGTGGCGATCGCCGTATCCGGGTCTTCGCCGGACTGCAGTTCCTGGCGATAGCGGCTGACGATGAAGAGGGCATAGTCGATGCCGAGCGCCAGACCCAGCATGGTCACCGATGTCTGCACGTAAGTGTTTAATGTGACGACACTCGCCAGCAGGGTCGCCCCGGCCATGGCCGTCAGGGCCGCCGCGACTCCCAGCAACACCGGCAGCAATGCCGCCAACAGCGAGGCGAACATGAACAGCAAGAGCACCAGGACCGGGATCAGGACCAGCTGTTCCGCCTTCGCCGTGTCCGTCGAGTTGCGGCCGATGATGTCGTCCCGAAACGCCGTGGCCCCGGTCGTGGCCACCTGTAAGGTCGGATCGAGTGTCTGCTGCTGTCGGACGATGGGTGCGACGGTTTTCCGGATGTCCCGCAGGATGCGGGAATCGTCGCCAGGCTGAGCCTTAAAGCCGACGAGGACGAAGGCCGTGTGACCATCCGCTGACGTCAGGCGGGGGTCGGCACCGGCATCCGTGGATGCCGCAACCCGGCTGACGCCGGGGATGAGCCGGACGTCCCGGGCGATCGCCGAGATGGCCTGCCGCATGGGTGGGTCGACCGCCGTCGTGCCCGTGGACGTCAGGCAGACGAGCGTGGGTTCGACAAACGGGTTGTCGAATTCACGGTCCAACAACTTCCGTGCGGCGATCGCCTGGGACCCGGAGATGACGTCCGTGCCTTTCTCGAGGATGGCAGGAAGACGACCAGCCGTGGGCACGGCGGCCACGAGCAAAGCGATCCAACCGACGATCATCAGCCAGGGCCGACGGGTCGCCAGCTTGCCGAGGCGGGCCAAAAATGGGTTGTATCCGTGGGCCATAATCGGTCGACGTATCGTCCTGGGTCAGCGGGGGTGATGGTGAGCCGGGCGCCTGATAGTTTGGCTGAGGCCCTGTCTGAACGTACTATACCCCTCTGTAGCCGTCGCCCGTCCGCAGGAAGCCCCACTGACCATGTCCGCCGACTTCAATCCCGCCGAGCGCCTGACTTTGCTGTGTAGCCTGGCCAAGCACACCGATGCCGAAAGCGCCGAGTTTCACGCCTTGGCGACCCGTGCTGACCTGGATTGGGTGGCCGTGGATCAGCTCGTGTCCCACAACGCCATTCGGCCACTGGCTTACCGGCATTTCGTCCGTGGAGGCCTGTGGTCACGGGTGCCGGTGGGGCTCGCCCAACCCTGGGAGGCCTTCTCCGGTGCGATCGGGGAGCGCAACCAGGCCCGCCTGGACACGGCCCGCCCCCTGTTTCATGAGGCGGCCGAGGCGGGCATTCAATTAGCGTTGCTGAAAGGCATCCACTTCGCGCCGACCTACTACGGCGACATTGGCTACAAGAAAATGAACGACATCGACTTCCTGATGCGGGTCGAGGACTTGGACCGGCTTTTTGCCCTATACGAGAAGCACGACTTCTTTAGCGTCGGTCAATTGCTCGATGACGACAAACAGGTCACTTTCAGCCATCACACACCGCCGTTTTTCTCCCGCAACCTCGCCTGTGTCCTGGGCACTCATTGGGGCCTCATCTCGCCGCTGACGAAATACAAGCCGGACTATACGGCGATCTGGGAGCGGGTCCGGCCTTTCGAATTCGTTGGTGACCGGCATTGGGCCCTGCACCCGATCGACAACGTCCATCACCTCTGCATCCACCTGCCCTATTACAAATCCGGACTGCGGGAACTTGCCGACATTTACAACCTGCTGCGGGCCGAGCCGGACTTCGACTGGCTTCTGTTCGAAACCGAAGTCGCCAAAGCGGGCACGGCCGAACTGGTCTGGCACGCGCTCTCGCTGGTCCAGGCTGTCGTGCCGATGCCGGCTGTCGCCGCCTGCCTGCAACGTCTGGCCCCACAGGTAAGCGGTTTCTACGCCACCGATACTCGGCGCCGCATCCAGGATCCCCGCCTCATCCTGGCCGCCAGGTCGACCCACATGGCCGTCATCGACAAGGCCTTCGTCGAGTTCACCATGACGGACTATTGGCCGCACAAGATCGCTGCGTTTTGGGGCATGTGGGGGAACGGGTTCTTCGCACCGTTGGCCGATGTGGCCCGGTTTCACTATCTGCCCCGCCAGACCTTATATCTCCCTTTGCTCTACCCGTCGATGATCGTGCGGATCATCCGCTATGTCTCCAAGGACCTGGGCGGCAAGATCTTCGCCCTGCTGACGCTCAAGCAGCACATCGATCTGTGGAAGAGTTTTTTCCGCACCGTCCGGGGGCGCTGCAAGCCCAGCCAGGTGGACGTCCTGGCGGCCAAACACAACCTGAACGCCGGGGAGATTACCACCTTGAAAAATCTCCTCGAATGACGGCGATGGTCCTGCCGCTGCAAGCGGTATCAGCGGCGGACGCCGGCCGTCTGGGTGCCAAAGCGGCCAATCTGGGTGAAGCTTTGCAGCGTGGCGAGCGGGTGCCGCCGAGCATCGTCATC
>JACMPN010000024.1 GCA_014377495.1 Candidatus Sericytochromatia bacterium | reverse complement strand
CAAAGCGCAACGGCGCGGCCACGAATACGGACCGGTTTGCCTGCCGGGTAGCCGCCGCCAGACCATCCAGGCCGTCGGCTGTCGGCGGGACGGGTTTTTCGATCAGGACCGGCCATCCGGCCTGCAGGGCGGCGAGTGCGTCGGCGAGGTGCCGGCCGGTGTCCGTGGCGACGATGATCCCGTCGATCCGGGGCAGGCTCGCCCAATCGGAAACGGCCTGGTATCCAGCCTCAGCGAGTGCCGACACCCGTTCCGGTCGCACGGGGCAGGCGAACGGTTCCGCCATGGCGGATTGGCGGATCACCGAGAGGTGACGCATTCCGATGGATCCGGTGCCCTGGACCAGGATGGTCGGCAGCATGGCAGTACTGGCCGCTTCGCCCTAGAACGCCGGCCGGATGATGGCCTCGGGCACGAAGGCATTGTTTTCGATGTGGGCCCACAGCCATTGGGGCAGAAAGGCTTCCGTGCCGGCAGACGCCTCGTTGAGGGCGCTGATCCGGTCCACATAGGGGTCGAAGAGCGGCAGTGCCGTATCCTCGGGGAAATTTTCCCGCATGTGGGCAAAGGCCAGGTTACTGCCGAAAAAGACGCTCTTGTCGCCGGAAATGCGCAACGTCTGGCCGTAGCCCCGGCAGACCAGGGGCCGACCGGCATACACGGCGCATTTGCCATCGATGAGCATCGGACACTGCATGGAAAAGTCACCAATTGCCTCGGCCCTGTCGGCCCCGAGGACCCGGCGCCGCAGGGCGCCGAGATCCTTGGTCAATGGCCGTAGGGCGTCGGCTTGCTCGATCAGGAGCTCCTGGCGGACCGGCGACAGGTTGAGCAGGTGCGGATAGAGCGCAGACCACTCCAGGCTGGTGACCAGGGGCGGGTGATAGCAGCACTGGTTGCAGCCGTTGCGGCAGGCGACAGGCGGCATAGCCTTCGACATGTCGGAGATCAGCGTGTCGAAGACATCGTAGACGTCGAGTTCATCGCCCGTGACGCCCACGTTGGTCGCCTCGCCCACCATCCCGGCAAAGGCCCGATAGCGGATCACTTGATCTTCGGCGGTACGGTAGTCCAAGGTGGCTCCTTTGGATGGTTAATGGGTGACGTTGGCCCGGGCCACTGCGTCCAGCGCTTCGAGGCCCTGGTGGGCGCCGGCAAAGCCGGGGTCCAGTATCAGGGCCCGTTCATAGCCCTTGCGGGCTGCAGCCAGATCACCCTGCCCGTATCGGGCACTGGCCAGGGCATAGTGGGCATAAGTGTCCTGCGGACGCAAGGCGATGACTTCGGTGAACAGGTCCACGGCCTTGTCCCAGTGGTTGCCCTGGAAGGCGAGATTGCCCCACTGGGTCAGGGCTTCGCCCAGCCAGTCATCGGCCCCAACCTCGTCGGCATTCTGGACTAAGCTGGCCAGGCGGTCTTCGGCGGCACCAAGGCGGCCCAGGACCTGTTCGAAGTAAGCCAGGCGGAGGGCGACCTCAGGCGAGTCTTCAGCCTTGCCCAGCCCCTTGGCGACGGCCGTGGAGGCTTTCTCCGGCTCGTCCAGTGCCAACCAGTGCAGGCCCAGATTTACCCGGGTGGGACTGTCTTCGCCATATTCCTCCAAGAGCCAGTCGAGCAGATCGATGGCCCGCTGGTCGCCCATCAGGGACGCAGCCATGCTCGTTACCCGATCCCGCAGGGTGATCGGATCGAGGATCCCGGCCATCATCCGCATGGCCAGGACAACGGCGCCATGTTCGAGAAATCCGTTGGCGATTTTTGCCCGCAGGTCCGGGAGGGTATCCACGGCCAATTGGCCGGCATCCCAAGCGGATTCGAGCCTATTGGTGCCAGCGAAGGTGCTGGAAAGGGCACCCTGCAAGCGGGCCCGTGTAT
>JACMPN010000254.1 GCA_014377495.1 Candidatus Sericytochromatia bacterium | reverse complement strand
CCCGTCTTCGGCTTCGGCCGGGCTGACGCATTAGCCGCCGTCAAGCTTTAAGGGTTTGCTTGGAAGCAAACCCCTTGCTGCACTGAAATACCCTTGTCTCCACCATTGGGACCGGCCAAGCCACTTCTAATCAAACCTCTGCGGCACTGAAATATCATTGGGCCATGGGACACTGCTCTCAAGACGTTGTCGCCCGGTCGGAGATGGTCAGTGAAAGTAACCCTGCTCAGCTATGGCACGCGCGGCGACGTGCAGCCGTTCGTCGCCCTGGCGTCGGCGCTGCAGGATCAGGGCGTCGACGTGCTTTTGGCGGCGCCGGACAACCACCGGGACTTCGTCACCCGGGCCGGGATCCCCTATGCGCCGCTGACCGGCGACATCCAGGCGATCCTCGAGTCGGAACAGGGCCGGCAATGGCTCAGCAAGGGTAATGTCGTCGCCTTTGTCAAAGCGATGACCGACATGGGCCACGCCCTCCGCCACGGCCTGATGCGGGACATCCATGCCGCCTGCACCGGCAGCGATGCCATCATCTCCCAGGTCGTCATCCAGGACCTGGCCATGATCTCGGCGGAAAAGCTGCAGATCCCGTTGATGTTCGTCCACCTCTTCCCGTTGTGCGGGACCTCGGCCTTCCCCAGCCCGCTCGTCACGATCGCCGATCTGCCGCTGCCGCTGCTCAACCGCTGGACCCACGACCTGTTCAACTTCGTCTGGTGGCAGGCGTCCCGGCGGGTGATCAATGAGTTGCGGCGCAACCTCGGGGTCCGGCGCATCTCGGAAACGGCCAACGTGCGCAGCCGGGCCCTGAAAACCCCGACCCTGCAGGTGTTCAGCCCCTACGTGCTGCGGCGGCCGCGGGACTGGGGCGCCGAGCACGTCGTCACGGGTTTCTGGCAGCTGCCCGATGCCGTCAAAGCCCGCCTGGGCGAGCTGGAGCCGCCGCCGGCCCTGGTGGCCTGGCTGGCTGCCGGACCACCACCGATCTACGTGGGGATGGGCAGCATGCCCGTGCAGGATCCCGCCGTCATGATGCAACTCGTGTCCGACGTCGCCACGGAGCAAGGCGTCCGGGCCGTCATCGGGGCCGGCTGGCCCGTGCCCGACGATCTCCCGCAGGACCTCACCTCTCACGTCTTCGTCGTCAACGGGGTGAATCACGACTGGCTCTTTCCCAAATGCACGGCGATCGTCCACCACGGCGGGGCCGGCACGACGGCCGCCAGCCTGCGGGCCGGGGCCCCCACCCTGATCTGCGCCGTCTTTGCCGATCAGCCATTCTGGGGCAAACGGTTGGTTTCACTGGGGGTCGGCACCTGGATGCCTTATGCGAAGCTGAATCACGACACGCTGCTGGCCGGCTTGCGCCATCTGGAAGACCGTAACCTGAAGAAACGGGCGGCGGCTCTGGGCATCGCCATGCGCCAGGAAGATGGCCTGGCAAATGCCGTCAAGGCGATTGCCGTGCGGCTGGCCACGGCCCCCATTCCCCGCTAAGAGGCTGAGCGGAAAGCTCCGACCGAGACTGGTGTCGAGGGGCAAAGT
>JACMPN010000253.1 GCA_014377495.1 Candidatus Sericytochromatia bacterium | reverse complement strand
TACCTCAACCGCGTCGGCGGCATCCTCCTGCGCCTCGACTACATCACCCACGGTCAGTTGGAGCAGGCCCTGCTCGCCCAGAATGCCTCGGGTCAGTTGCTCGGCCAGGCTGTCGTGACGATGGGCTTTTGCACGGTCGAGCAAGTACAACAGGCGCTCGAAGTGCGACGGGATCTGCTCCGGCTCGGCCGCCGCCTGGTGCGAGCCAAGATCATCACCTCCAGCCAGCTCGACGAAGCTTTGACCATCCAGGAGGAGACGGGCCTCAAGCTCGGCGAGATCCTCGTCAAGCTGGGTTACGTCGACGCCATGAAGTTGGAGGTCTTCCGCAATTCCGCCGGCCAGCAGGACGAAAAGGAAGACCTCGGCACGCGCCTGCTCAAAACGGACGTTATCACCCGTGGTCAGCTGCTGCGGGCCCGCGAGGCCGCCAAACATTCCGGCAAACCCATCGGCGAGGTGCTGCTGCAACTCGGCTTCCTCACCCACGATCAGGTGCGGACAGTCATCGCCGCCCAGGCCGTGATGAACCGCCGCATCCTCAATTCGATGTTGTAGGGCCGGCATAGCGTCCCTCAACAAGCGCCAGGACAGGCACGACGCTCCTCCGGCGCAACTCTCAGCGGATTCTCAGTCACCTGTCAGCCCGCTCTCAGGGCTGTGGGTGACGATGAGCTGGTGACGACACAGGCAGGACATGCACGGCATGCCCGGCCGCCTCGGCGCACGGCTCCTCAACCCTGAGGCCTTCCGCTTCTCGATGCCGGCGGAAGGCCTTCTTCTTTTCGCCAAGCGAGCCCCGACATGCTGCAGTCGGTCGTCACACGCACGGGGCGAGAGGGTGCGATAATGTGCGGGTCGGCGTCGGGCCGTAGAGAAAGGTGCTAGATGTCGGATACGTCCCAAACCCAACCGAAGACCAAACGCAAGTCGAGAACTGCGCTCGGCGAAACCGTCGAGACGATCCTGGTGGCCGGCATCCTGGCCATTGGGATCCGCGCCACGGTCGCCGAGGCCCGCTCGATCCCGTCGGAGTCGATGGTGCCCACCCTGCTGATCGGGGACCACCTGATCGTCGAAAAGGTCACTTCCTACTACCGGTCGCCGACCCGCGGCGAAGTGCTGGTCTTTTATCCGCCGCACCCCGATGTCACGCTGTCCGCCTCCCAGCGGGCCTTGCGGGCCCTCAGCCTGACCGCCGACATGGCCCTGATCAAGCGGGTCGTCGCCCTCGGCGGTGAGCGGATCGCCGTCCGGGAGGGCAAGGTCTTCATCAACGGCATCGTCCTGCAGGAGCCCTATATCCAGGCTCCGCCCAGCTACACGATGCCGGAGCGGATGATCCCGCCCGATTCCGTCTTCATGATGGGCGACAACCGCAACAACAGCCTCGACTCTCATATCTGGGGTCCGCTACCCGTCAAAAACGTCATCGGACATGCTGTTTTCCGCTTTTGGCCGGTGAACCGCATGGGCCCGTTGACGACCCCGCAGGCCCCCGCCGCCTCCGCCACACCCGTCCTCGGCCCCGCCACCTAATGGGCGTGCCTGAGAGGGTCTTGGTCAGCCAGATTGCGTTGTCGCACCTGACTAAGGCCCATTGAGGACCTGTCGTTAAGTGTCTACCGGCACTCGGGCCGACCAATGCCCTTCCAGAGAAATCCTGCTTACGATGGAGTTTGTTTTTTGACGAGCCTTCGGATGGCCGCCCCCGTCGTTTTGCCAGCGCGCCGCCAATGGCGACCCATCATCGGGCTATTGGCGGCGTGCAGCCTGATGCTGGCGTCCGTCCCGCCGGTCCGGGCGGCAGGCCAGCCGGAGTCGAATCTCTTTATGTGGCAGGTGGTCGGCCCGTCCGATTCAGGCGCCAGCCCCGATTACCTCGTGGGCACGATCCATCTGGCCATGGCCGCAGACCACACGCTGCCCAACGTCGCTTTGCAATGCCTCGCCCAGTCCACCAGCTTCGTCATGGAAGCTGACACCGATACCTTACGGCCGGAAACCCTCGTGCCGTTCCTGTTTCGCCAGGATGGCGTCTCCAACGAGACGTTGCTGAGCGTTCCAGCCTGGCAGCGCACCCTGACCCAGGCCAAAATCGTCGGCTTCGGGTCCGATCAGGTGGCCCGCATGGAACCCTGGTTCCTGACCACCTTCCTGGGCATCGGTCCCAACGACCCCAACCGCTCCCGGGACATGCTCCTGCGCCGGGAAGCGGAACGCCAGCACGTGCCCGTGTCCTACCTGGAAAAGGCGGAAGACCAGTTGCGCATGATGCAGAGCCTGCCTGCACCTTACTTTTTTCAGCAGATCGAGGACCTCGAAGAGACGACCGCCCATAACCAGGAATTGCTACAGGCTTACGATCGGGGCGACCTAAACGGCATTGCGACGGCGACTTTCGACCCGACCGAGATGAGCCGCTTCCCCCTCGTCTTTCAACACCTTTTCTACGACCGCAACGATCGCTGGATGCCTGAGGTCGAGCGCCTGTGCCAGACGCAGCGGGCCTTTATCGCTGTCGGCCTGGGGCACCTCATCGGCGACCAGGGACTGCTGCGCCGGTTGGCCGCCAAAGGCTATCGGATCACCCCGCTCATTCCCGCCCCGCCCGCCAAAACCCGGTAAAAACGCCACGTTGCCCACGCCTAGCCCGATTGCCGCCAGGTAGGTGCTTTTCGCCTAAACCGTCGGCGTCAGCGGCAGATCTGCCGGGACCGGATCCGCCTGCAGCCGACATCCCAACGCCCAGATGGTCCACGCCGCCAACGCGACACGGGGATCATGGAAGAGGTAGTCGTTCAGACTGAAGACGACGAAACCCAGGCTGGACTCAGCGGCGACGCTGCCGGACCGCCGAGCCCGCAATCCCATTGCCGCCAACACCGCAAACAACAGTCCCGCAGCAGGCAACCCGCTTTCGACCGCCACCTGCAGATACCAGTCATGCAGATGGGGACAGTTGTACGTGTCTTCCGGATAACGATACCGGGGGTACCCGCCGATGAAGCCGTCGATCCCGAACCCCGCCAACGGCCGATCCCGCACCATCTCCAGGCCGCTGTGCAGCAAGGAAAACCGGACCGTGTTCGAGCTGAGGTGCCGATCCAGCACGGTCGGCAGGCGGTGTGCGGCCGACAGCCAGAGAGGCAACGACAGGGCGATCACGGCCGCCAACACACCGAGCATCGCGAGCATCGGGCGGCGCAACCGGCGCTCCCGCCAGAACCAGGTCACAACGACAACCGCCCAGGCCAGGACCGCTCCACGGCTGCCTGTCAAGAACAAGACAGCCCATTGCAATACGCCGCTGCCGAGCCAGACCCAGCGCCGCCAGCCGGTCGACTGCAATGCGCAAGACAGGGTGACGGGCCAGGTCAGCACCAGCAGAGCGGCCAACACATTCGGATTCATCGACAGCCCGGATGCGACGGTGCCAAAGTGGTCGCTCAGGGTCAAACTCAAGAGGTGGTCGCCGGGCTGCCCCGGCCAAGGCAGCCCCTGCCAGTGGCCCCGGGCCCCCAAACGGGCCATCAGACCGATCAGGGCCAACACGACTCCGGAACCGGCAACCGCCGCCCAGAGCCGACGGACCTGCTGGGGCGCCAACGGCATCGTGGCGATCAGGCGCCAATAGACGAACCAGATGACATACGTACCCATCAAGCCGGACAGGTGTTGCCCAGGCACCGGCACCCACGGGGTCACGGCAATTGAAACCAGGACAAAGGCGACGAGCAGCTTGCCCACGGGCTGCGGTACGGCGCCCCACCGCTCCCACCCGGCGATGAGGGCCAGGCCCAAAGGCACGGCGGCCAGGAAAAAGCTGATGGGCATGAGCAGTAGGGACGCTGCAACGAGGCCGACAAAGGCACTTTCGCGCACCGTGCTGCCTGGAGAGCGTGTCTCAGACCCTGTCATCATCGGCCCGGATCAGCGTTTCAGCTGCCGGGAGAGGTCCTGTAGGGCGGGCAACCAGGATTGGGGTTGCCAGCCATCGGCGCTGTAACGGTCCACGATGACGACGAGGGCGTCGAGATAATCCAGGATCCCCTGGATGGCCAGCGAGATGGCGGTGAACTGCGCATCCGTCCTGGCGGTCCAGTCCGGCAGGGAGACCAACACCTGGGTCTGCAACTGGTCGAAGGCTTTTTCAATCCAGGGCAGGACGACCTCGGTCAGCAGCCGGATCTGCTCCGTGGCCTGACGGGCCTGAGGTGCGGAAACCTCGGCCAGGTTCGGCAAGCGGTCCCGGAGCAGGACGGCCACGGGTTGTAGCTTACGGAGAGCCGTCTCGATAATGTCGATCAGAACGGGCACCCGCACCGACGCCTCCTTGGCGGAGCGCTCGGCGAAGGGCATGAGCAGCGTGGTGAAAAACGGGTGTTCGAGCAATACCAGGGGATTGGTCGTAGGAAGAGGCAGCATGGCCCGGGGCGACCAGCAGTTGGCGCAAAAGACCTCGTAGACACGGCCCCGCCGTCCGCAGCTCACACATTTCCACTGCAGACCGAGTCCGAGCCGCCGGTTAGAGGGACTCACCCCAGATCCTCGATCGTCCGTTTGAGGGTCAGGGCGTCCCGCTGGAGGCCTTGCTTCAGGGTTTCCAGTTCGGATTGCAGTTGGCTGATCATTTCCACGCCAGCCAGGTTGATGCCCAGCTCCTGAGTCAACCGCTGGATGTACAGGAGGCGTTCGATGTCATCCTGGCTGTACAGGCGGTTTTTGCCTTGCCGCTTGGGGATGACCAAACCCCGGCGCTCGTAGAGTCGCAGGGTCTGCGGGTGCATGTTGACCAGTTGTGCGGCCACACTCATAATGTAGACCGGCTGGTCATTTTGCCCCAGACCCATTGCCACCACTTTCTCCCATCGGCATGGCCATCACCGCCGCCGCCACGGCATCTTATCAGACAACTTGATGGGACCACACGCAATGACGGCGCCGCTCCGCCTCGCTCTCGCCCAGCTCAACGCCCATGTCGGACACCTCGAAAAAAACGCCCAGGCGATCGTCGACGCCCTCACCGCCGCCCGCAAGCAGGGCGCCACCCTCGTGCTCTTTCCGGAGTTGATGATCAGCGGTTATCCGCCCGAAGACCTGCTGTTCAAGTCCGGCTTTCTGCATGCCGCCCGCCGCACGGTCGAGTCGCTGATCCCCCACACCAAGGGTTTGACGGCGATCATTGGCTTCCCTGAGTTGGCGGATGACGTCTACAACAGCGCTGCCGTCCTCCACGACGGCGCCCTCGTCGGCATACACCGCAAGTGGTTTTTGCCGAACTATGGCGTCTTCGATGAAAACCGGTACTTCCAGGCCGGCCGTGAAGCCACGGTCTTCGAGCGGCCGGACGTGCGGTTCGGGACGGTCATCTGCGAAGACATCTGGTATCCCGGCGGCCCTGCCCACCCGCTCAGCCTCTGGGGCGGCGCCCAGCTGGTCGCCGCCATCAACGCCAGCCCGTTCAACCTGGGCCAGGGCGAGCATCGGGACCACATGCTGGCCACCCGGGCGGCGGACTACACGGCGGCAATCGCTTACGTC
>JACMPN010000252.1 GCA_014377495.1 Candidatus Sericytochromatia bacterium | reverse complement strand
GGGTGGCGGCCTTCCGGAGCCCGCCCCGGGACCCGGGACGCGGGCGGTGGTCATGGGGGTGGTCGGCCCCATGGCCCAACACGCCGTGATGCGAGCCATCCAGCAGGCCCTGCGGGACCGGTTCGGCCTGCTGGCCGCCCGCATTCACTTCGCCCCGGTGGCGGCCATTCCCCGGACGTCGACCGGCAAGGTGTCGCGGGCCCGCTGCCGCCTGGCCCTGCTGGCGGGCGACCTGCCGTCCGCCGTCTGAGGCTGCCAGTTTCAGCTGAATGAGGGTGTCTGACCGCTGTGATGCTGATCGTTTTCCCGGCCTCAGGGCCCGGAGCCGCCCGACATTGGAGGAAGCTTTTTTGGCCGTCAATGCATCGCAAATGCAACTGATCCTGTCGCTGATCACTCGGGTCAGAGCGGGGACCCGTCCTGTCAGCATGGTCTTTCTGGGGTATCCGGACATCATCCTCAACCCCGAGCAACTCGCCGGGATCCTGGGCCCCGACGTTGCCCGGGCGGCGCGCCCCCATCCGGACAGCGTTGCCATCCTGCGGGCGCACAGTTGCCCCACCGACCAGGGACTGATCGTCTGGGATGCCGACCACCTGTTTGGCCTGATCGGCACCCGGCTGACGAGCTTCGACTGGCAGGAGACACGGCGGACCGAAACGATTCATGATCTCAACCAGCCGCTGCCCGAGGCGCTGCACGGCAGCTTCGATCTGGTTTTCGACAACAGCACGGTGCATTGCTGTTTCAACGTGTCGCAGGCCCTGATCAATGCGGCCAGCCTCGTGCGGGTCGGCGGCATGGTATTCCATACCTCGCCGTTGAATCAGTTGAATGTCGGCTATTACGCCCTGACCCCGACGCTGATCGGGGATTTTTACGAGCAGAATGGCTTCGTCCTGCACATGCTGCACATGGGCGGCGGGCCGTCCGGTAGCGTGCAGCTGCCCCGCTACGACATGTTCCACGCGCCACCCAATGCCTACATGGGCGTCGTCGCGCGGCGGGTGGCCAGCCAGCCGCTGGGTATCCCCAAGATGCAAAAGTACCTGGGCAGCGTCCCGAGACCGTCCTAGCGCCTGTCTCGGGACGCTGTCCGGCGGCCAGTGTGCCAACAGCGTCTGGATGGGCTGGATGCAGCGGACGAAGGCGGTCTGGCAAAAGCCCTCTCAGGTGGTTTCGCCGACGCCTGGCCAAGCAGCTCTCTCCTGGAACAGGTGGTTGCTTATGCCACTGCTGGCAGAGGGGATTACGGGGCCTGCCATTGGATTGCCAACCCGGCAGACGGCACATAGACTGCCGGATGTTCCTGACATGCCGGTTGTCGTGCCGATCGGTGCCAACCGCGATCGATGCCCGCCTGTCGTGCGGTCGCCGGGTGGATGCCATGTTGTGGCGGTCGGGCCAACGGTATACCGAAACAGGCGTTTGCCGCCATGGAGGCAATTCATGCCCAAGCTTCCTCCCGGACCACGTTCCAGCGTTCTGCAGAGCTTCCGGTACGTGCGGGATGCCTACGGGTTCTATCGGGATCTGCAGGCGCGCTACGGCGATCCCTTCACGGTGCCGACGCTGAACGGCACCTTGGTCGTCACGGGGCATCCCGAGGGCATCAAGCAGATTTTCGGGTCCCCGGCGGAGACCTTCGCCGAGTGGCGGGTGGGCGTGATCGAGCCGTTTTTGGGGCCGGGGTCGGTCTTTCTACAGGCCGGGGCCGTGCATGCGGCCCGGCGGCGGCTGATGATGCCGATGTTCCATGGCGAGCGCTTACATGCCTACGGCCAACTGTTCCGGGAGGTCGCATTGCGGCAGGCGGCGCGCCTGCCGCAAGGGGAAATGGCCTCGATGGGGGGCCTGGCGGAAGGGGTCACCCTGGAAGCGATCGGCCGCACCCTGGTCTGCAT
>JACMPN010000251.1 GCA_014377495.1 Candidatus Sericytochromatia bacterium | reverse complement strand
TCCCGCCCGAGGACCTGCCCCGATTGGCCGCCCTGCATGACCGGAGGGCCCTCGAACTGACCGGCATGGTCCGGCGGACGCCCGGGGCCTGGGCCCAACTGGGCGGCAGGCTGACGCCCCATGGGCCATTGATGGCCCACGCCTACGAGCAGGACGGGACAATCTGCGGGTATCTGCTCTTCACCAGCCATGAACTGCCGGGGCAGGTCCGCCGGCTGCGGGTCCTGGAATGGCTGGAAACGACACCGGCGGCTCTTGCCGGATTGGTCGGCTTCCTGCACGACCAGCAGCTCAAGGTCGTGGAAATCGAGCTGCCGATCTGCCCGGACCGGCCCCTGTCGGCGCAGGTCGCCGCCCGGGGGCGCTGGGCCGCCGTGTATGACGTCGGCCCCAGCCTGCAGGTACTCCAGGCGGCCCCCGTGCTGGCGGCGCTCTGGCCCCGGTTCCCGGCGGCGCTGGCCATGGTCGTCATTGGCGGTGCCGCTGCCGGTGAGGTGGTGCATCTCGGGCCGGCAGGCGAGACCGCAGGGCCGCCCCTGCCGGTGCCTGCCGAGGTCCTGGCGGGCTGGGCCGGCGGTGCCGCCTCAGTGGCCGGTGCTGTCGCCGTCGGTCAGTTGCAGGCATCGGCGGATCAACTGGCGCTGCTTTCGGCCCACTGGCAGGGCCGACCGGCGTACCGGGTGCGGGGCCTGTAGCCGATGGTGCTGACGACCCGGACGTTGACCGATGCCGATCATTGGACCGTCAACGACCTCCTCTATTTTTCCCGGGGGAGGCCCGCCCTGCCCGCCGATGCGTGGGTCCGGCCCCGGCCCCTGCAGGGCGTCCTGCTGGAGAGCGACCGAACGCCCATCGCCGTGCAGACCTTGTCGTTCGAGCCGATCCGGCTGAATGGTCGGACGGCCGTGCTCTGCCAAGTGCTGAAAGAGGCCATGGTCCCCGGCGTCACCGGCAAGCAGGTCGTCGCAGCCCTCTATGCGGCGGCCGGGCAGGCTGTGCGTGACCAGAACGCCGCCCTGATGACGACGCTCAGCGAACCCCCGGCCCCCTGGGTGCCTGCAGCCCGCGCCTCTGCCGAATACGGGGCCACGGTGCGGCGTGCGATGCCGCCCTTTCAGCGGGGGTGGGTCCATCTCGTCACGCCGGGTGTCGGCGGCGGTGCGCCTCCCGCGTGGGGTGACGTCCGTCCGATGCGGACGGCGGATGCCGGGGCGGTCATCGCCCTTTACGAGCGGCGTCTCGGTGGCCTGAACGGTTCCTGTGTGCGTTCAGGCCAGGACTGGGCGGACCTCTGGCGACGCCCGGACGACCGGTCCTTCGTCATCGGCGAGGGGACGGGCCTGTCCGGGTATCTGCGTCTGGAGCCGATGGCCTTTCCGGCTGGCGGCGGCTGGCGGGTGGGGGATTTGCTGGAAACGGGGCCGGCGGCCGGTCACGCCCTGTGGCAGGTGGCCCTGGCGCTGGGGACCCAGGCGCAGGGCCTCTGGGTGCCGCCGTTACCGCCGGACCGGCCGTGGCGCCGCTGGCTGGATGGCCTGCCCGTCACAACCTGGCCTGCCGTCGGTCTCATCCGGCCGGGTGCCATGCAGCCGTTCCTGGCCGCCCTCGCCTTCGCCTCACCGGCGGGCAGCCTCGTACTGGGGATCGTCGATCCGTACCGCCTGTGGCCACGCCGGGTGCGGATCACCTGGGAAAACCATGCCCTGGTCGAGTGCGGCGAGACGACGGCCGAGCCGGTGGCGGCGATGGGCGTCGGGGCCCTGGCGCTGCTGGGGCCCGGGCTGACGCCGGCGCCGGCGCTCTGGCGGCAGCGTTTGGTCGATGCCGACCTGCCCACCATCGCCAGGTTGGCGGCGACGTGGTCGGCCGGCCCGTTTTTCGCCAACTGGCCCAACGCCGGCATTTGACGGGCTTTGGCGTGCGGGAGGCCATGTTACGCTGAGGCAGCATTGCTGAGCGGAAGGAAGCGGTCATGACAGTCGAAACCACCACCATGGCGCTGATGCGGCGGTATTTGGCCGACGTGGCACCCTGGCTGCAGGCCGAGACGGTCTCGGACACGGTCTCGATGTCGGCGGAGATCGGCCTCGACTCGCTGACGATGACCAGTTTTGCCGTGGCCCTCGAAAAAGGCCTCGGCAAGGCCGTCGGGATCGACCTGTGGATGGTCGACACGGCCCCCGACGAACAGGATACGCTGGCGAATCTGGCGGCATGGCTCGACGGACAATAACCCCGCCAGGCTGCCAGGATCGGATCCTCGGCAGCAGGGGGCACCCTCAGTGTTTGAGCCAGTCGGCGGCAGTCGGTGACGGCAAGGCCCGGCGATCGATTTTGTCGTTGGGGCTGTACGGCAGGGCCGGCAGGCTGACGATCGCCCCCGGGAGCATGAAGGCCGGCAGACGCCCGCCCAGATGGGCGACCAGGGCGGTGCGGTCGAGGGCGTGTCCCGGCCGGAGGACGACGTACGCCACGAGGCGGGCCGACTCCGGCGGGCCGTGCCGGGTGACCACGGCGGCCGCCACGGCAGGATGGGCGGCCAGCACCGTCTCCACCTCGCCCAGTTCGATGCGGTAGCCGCGGATCTTGACCTGATCGTCGATGCGGCCCAGAAACCCGATACGGCCGTCGGTGCGGAACCGGGCCAGATCGCCCGTCCGGTACAGGCGTCCGCCCGGCTCCAGACCGGTCGGATCGGCAATGAACCGGGCGGCTGTCAGCGCCTCACGGTGCAGGTACCCCCGGGCCAGCCCGACGCCGCCGATATGCAGCTCCCCGGCCACGCCGATCGGCACCTGCCGACCCTGCGGGTCGAGGATATAGAGGTGCACGTTGGCGATCGGATGACCGATCGTCACCAGATCGTCCGGCTGCATGGCCGTGGCGACGGCGGCGATGATGGTCG